>NZ_AEIQ01000088.1:0-224840 GCF_000152185.1 Dermacoccus sp. Ellin185
TTGCGGCCAGGCTTGTCGATGGTGCCTCGTGCGCTGCGTGTCATGCCGGCGACGTTGAGGTCTTCGACAGCGACGACGGCGTGCGAGGTCGCGAGTTGCTTGGTGATGGCGTGCAGGGTGCTCGCGCGGTGTTGGGCGACGGCGGCGTGCTCCCGCGCCAGACGAGCCCGAGCCTTGATGCGGCCCGTCGTGGGCGTGCCGTGCTGGCCACGCGCCGCCAACGAGTCACCGGGCGCAACGGCGGCGATGAGCGCCGCAGCCGCGAGGATGCCGCCGGACGCCCACGCCATCGGAATCGGGCCGACCCTGTCGACGAGGCGACGCGTCGGCAGCGACGGCAGATACATCGCGCCGACATGCAGGCTGATGACGAGCCCGACGTACGCGAGGTCGTGACGGTGCGCCTTCAGGTGGATCGAGCCTGCCGCGTGGCCCGCGACGCGCAGCGTCGGCCCGGCCCTGCACTGCACTGCACTGACCAGCGGGCGCCCCGACGCGTCACGCCTTACCCCGGAGTGCCGAGACGAGCGCGGGCAGCGCGGCGGCGGCGGGCGCACGCCAGACGAGCGTCGCGTCGTCGCCTCAGTTCGGTCTCGGCGGGGTTGATCTCGACGACGGGCACGCCCCGCGTCAGCGCCCGGTACGGCAGCCCGGCCGCGGGCTGCACGACCCCGGACGTGCCGACGCTGAGGACGAGATCGGCGCGCTCGAGCGCGGCCTCGGCGTGCGCGAACGGCTCCTGCGGCAGTTCTTCGCCGAACCACACCACGCCGGGGCGCACCGCTGCGCCACACACCGGGCAACGCGGCGGGGCCAACCGCTCGACGGGGTCGGACGGCAGCGCGAGTGCGGCGTCGTCGGCTTCGTCGAAGGGGGTGTCGCACTCAGAGCAGCGCAACGCGAAGATGCTGCCGTGCAGGTGCGCGAGGACACTGCTGCCCGCGCGTTCGTGGAGGTCGTCGATGTTCTGCGTGACGATCCACAGGTTCGCCCGCTCGGCGTCGGCCCAGTCGGCGAGTGCGCGATGGCCGACGTTGGGCTGGACATCGCGAATGAGCTTGGCCCGCCAGCGATACCAGGCCCAGACGAAGTCGGGGTCGCGCTCCCACGCGTCGATCGTCGCGAGCTCCTCCGGGTCGTGGCGCTCCCACAGGCCCGTGTGCGCGTCGCGGAACGTGGGGATGCCGCTCTCGACGCTCATCCCCGCGCCCGTGAGGACGACGACGTCACGTGCATCGCGCGCCAGGTCGAGGACTGCGTCGAGGGGTTCCGAAGCTGGCGTGGGCATGCCTCAGCGTAGGCGCCACCCCAGCTGCGAGGTCGCCCGCGCCGCCGAGATGCCCGACCGAACGTGCCCCAGACCAGACGATCGCCTAGGTTAGGTAGACCTCATTCATCGCGACGACGCGGAGGCTCTCATGCCACTCAGGACGATCGAACGCGGGCTGCATGCCGCGTACTCGGCGGCCGCCTCGCTCACCATGGCCCTGCCACCGGAGCGCGAGACCTGGCCGACGACACCCGCCGAGGTGCGCGCCGTCGAAGCGCTGTGCCCGGCCTTCACCCGCGTCACCCTGCACGCCGAGATGTTCCGCACGCTCGAACTCACCGGTCCCGACGAGTACTTCGGCCTCTTCATGCCGCCGGCCGGCGCACCCGTCGTCACCCCGCCTGATGACGAACGCGACCCCCGCAGCGCCGTCGCCGCCATGGACGATGCCGTGCGCCCGCAGCTGCGCTGGTACACGATCCGGATGCTGCGCCCCGAGCACGCCGAGATCGACGTCGACATCGTGGACGTCGGCCACGACGGGCCCGGCGCGCGCTGGCTGCGCGACGTCAGGGTCGGTGACGAGGTCGGGGTGCGCGTCCAGTCTGCGCTCTACAGCGCGGCGCCCGCGGGCGGGCATCACGTGCTCGTCGCCGACGAGACGGGCCTGCCCGGCATGCTCGCCATCGTCGACGCAGCCCGCGAACGGGCGACTGGAAAAGGTGAAGACTCGCAGAACACGCAACCCCGCCTCACCTGCGTCGTCGAGGTCCCTGATGCGACATACCTGCACCCGGAGGTCGCCGACGCCGGCATCACCGTCGTGCAGCGCGGCACGGATGCGTCCGGTTCGGCCGCCGTCGCGGCACTCGCAGACCTCGACGTCGACGACGCCGACTACGCGTGGGTGTGTGCGGAGGGCGGCGCGGTGGCCGCGATCAAGCGTCACCTGACGAAAGAGCGCGGCCTGTCACGGCGCGCCATCACGGCGAGTGGCTTCTGGTCGGTGGGCCGCCCGCGCCCGTGAGGCCTCGCCCATGCGGCCGGCGCTGGGCATCTCATCATGTGGGGCGACATAGCCATGCACACCGAGCGCGACGACCATGATGTGAGCAACACCTCACACACTCGGATGCAGACCCCATGCGCGACACTCGTCGCAATGCTTCAGCCCTCATCCTCATCGGCGGGCTCACCCTGACGGCCCGCGGAACGGACGCGGCGGATTCGTCGCCCAGCAGTGCGTCCCCCAGGGCTGCGGCTGCGTCGTCGCTGCCCGTCACGCCGGCGATCAGCGCGTCGAGCACGAACAAGCAGTCGGCGTTCACCGTCACGCAGTTCGACAGCACCAGCGATTCGGGCTGGACGGCCACGTTCCAGGTGCTCAGCTCGCCGGCCGGCAACATCCTCGTCGACCCCGGCATGTAAGACGCGGAGGTCGCCGACCACGTGAAGTCGATCGGCGGCGTCGACGCGATCATGATCACCCACGGGCACTGCGACAAGCTGCGCGGCCTCGCCGTGGAGATGAAGACGAATGCGAAGGCCGTCGCGTTGATCCACGAACTCGACCAGCCCTACCTGCACGATCCGAAGCGCAACTGCTCCATCGCGGAGGGCACCTCGCGCACGACCGACGCGAAGACCTCCACCTTCAAGGAGTCCACGACGACGATCGCCGGCCACCGCGTCCCGCCCATCCACCTGCCGGCCACACCGAGGGCAGCACGATCTTCTGGTTCCCGGACGACAACACGATGATCGGCGGCGACACGGTCATGAGCACGCAGATCGGCAGCGCCTCGCTCCCGGGCGGCATCGAGGCCTCACGCACCGCGCCGATCGCGAAGTTCAAGAAGCTGACGTTCCCCTCGGATACGCGCAGATACAACGGCCACGACGCCTCGACGACGCACGCCGAACTCATGAAGTCGCACTCCGACCTCGCCTGAGCCCCTTCTCCGACACCGTAGGTCTGTCACCGCTGAGCCCCGCCCTATTGAGCGATGCTCAACAAGAGTGATAGACAGGGTGAGGCGCGTCACGGCGCCACGTCCCCGAGCAAGGAGCCACGGTGCAACGGACACTACGAGACGAGGACAAGGCCCTGCAGCGCGAGCTGCGCGCCTTTGCCGAGAGCTTTCCCGACCACATCAAGACCGGATACATCGCTGACGGCGAGGTGGTGCCCGAGTTGCTGCGCGAAGGTCAGCGCATCCTCGACGACGCCGACCTGGCCGCACCCCACTGGCCGACCGAATGGGGTGGGCGCGGCTGGGACGAACTGCAGCTGCACATCTACCGTTCCGAACTGCAGCGTGCCGGCGTGCCGATGCCGCTCGCGTTCAACACGAGCATGGTCGGCCCCGTCATCGCCGCGTTCGGCTCGCAGGAACTCAAGGAGCGTTTCCTGCCGAAGACGAAGAGCTGCGAGATCTGGTGGTCGCAGGGCTTCTCCGAGCCGGACGCCGGCTCCGACCTCGCGTCCCTGCGCACGACAGCGGTGCGCGAGGGCGACGAGTACGTCGTCAACGGACAGAAGACGTGGACGACGCTCGGGCAGTTCGGTGACTGGATCTTCACCCTCGTGCGCACCGACCCGAGCGCCGACAAGCCGCAGAAGGGCATCTCCTTTCTCCTCATCGACATGTCCTCCCCCGGCCTCACGGTGCGCCCGATCAAGCTGATCGACGGCCGTCACGAGGTCAACGAGGTGTTCTTCGACGACGTCCGCGTGCCCGCCGACCAGCTCGTCGGCGAGGAGAACCGCGGCTGGGACTACGCGAAGTTCCTGCTCGGCAACGAGCGCACGAGCGCCGCGCCCGTCGGCTCGATCAAGGCGGCGCTCGCCGCGGCGAAGGAGCACGCGAAGGCCACACGCAGCCCGCACGGCACCGCCCTCGACGAGCCACTGCTCGCCGCGCGCTTCGCCCAGCTCGAGGCCGAGGTCATGGCGCTCGAACTGACGGTGCTGCGCGTCGCGGGTGACTCGCGTGACGGGCGCCCCGACCCGGCGTCGTCGATCCTCAAGCTGCGCGGCAGCCAGCTGCAGCAGGACGTCTACGAACTCATGGTCGACGTGGCCGGCGTCGACGCCCTCACCTGGTACACGGGCGAGTGGGGCAGCGAGACGCTGCCGCGGTATCTCAACTACCGCAAGGCGTCGATCTACAGCGGTTCCAACGAGGTTCAGCGCAACATCATCTCCGGCGGCATCCTTGGACTGAAGGGCTGAATCATGGACTTCACACCCACCGAAGAACAGCGCGCGTTGCAGAGCGCGGTGCGCGACCTCGCCTCGAGCCTCACGCCGAAGGACACCGGATCCGGCGCCCCCGCCGGCCCGCAGCCGTTTGACGCGGACGCCTGGGGCAAGCTCGCCGAGATGGGCCTGCTCGGGCTCGCATTCGCCGAGGACAAGGGTGGTTTCGGCGCGTCGGCCATCGAGGTGACGCTCGCCGCCGTCGAGCTCGGCGCGGCTCGCGTCACGCTCCCCTACGCCGATGCGATGGCGGCTGCGGCGGCCCTCGACGCGGCGAACTCGCCGCTGCTCGCCGACGTCATCAGCGGCGAGAAGCTCGTGCTCACCGCGTTCGGCGAGTCGGGTGCGACGTGGTCACCGGCCGCGAGCGCCCGCACCGCGTCGGGTAGCGAGCTGGCGGGTGAGGCTCGCGGCAACACCGACCTGTCGGCGGCGGACGCCATCGTCACGACCGCCGGCACGGGCGACGACGTCGGGGTCTACCTCGTCGAATCCCCCACCGTCGACGGCCCGAAGGTGACGCTCGACGGCGCCCCCGCGACGCGGCTCGGCGGCCGCGAGGTGCTCGACGCTGCGCTCGCACTGGGCAACGTCGCACAGTGCGGCGAGGCGCTCGGAGCGATGGGAGCCGCGCTCACACTGACGGTCGAGTACCTCAAGACGCGCAAGCAGTTCGGCGTGCCGATCATGCGGTTCCAGACCCTCACGCAGCGCGCCGCCGACATGTACGTCGGCGTCGAGCTGACGCGCAGCGCCGTGCTCTACGCGGCGATGGCGCTCGCCGACCCCGGTGAGGGCGACGACGCGCTCGACCTCGACGCCATCGTGTCGCGGACGAAGTACCTCGTCGGCACCTACGGCCGGCTCGTCGGCCAGGAGGCGATCCAGTTGCACGGCGGCATCGGCATGACGGCCGAGTACGCCGTCGGCCACTACACCTCGCGGCTCGCGACGATCGAGCGAACCTTCGGCGACACCCGTCAGCACCTCGCGGCCCTGGCGGCCGGCGTCGGCGGGCACACGTCGGTCGACGTCGTCTGAGACTGCTCGCACGACGAACGCCGGGCGGCGAATGACGAACGGCGGGATGAGCATCCAAGCTCGTCCCGCCGTTCGTGTGTCATGCGCTCGTCGCCGACAAACCAGCGCCGCGGCGCTGCGTCAGCCGCGCGTCATCACGACGCGTTCGACGACTCGTCGCTCGCGGCATCGCGGTCGAGGCGCGCGAACCGGTCGAACACGGCCGCACCGATGGGCAGAGCGCGCTCGTCGAGCATGAACGCGGGGTGGTGCAGGTCGGTCTCGTCGCTGTCGCCATCCCAGACGCCGAGGCGCAGATAGATGCCGGGGATCTCTTCGGTGTACCAGCCGAAGTCCTCGCCACCGGACGACTGGTCGGCCTCGCCGACGCCGTCCTCGCCGAGGACGTCGGTGACCGCCTGGGCTGCGAGCTGCGCGCACGCCTCGTCGTTGACGACCGGCGGCACACCTTGCACGTAGTTGACCTCGGCCTTCACGCCGTACAGCTCGGCGACGCCCGAGATCGCGGGCGGCACGACGTCGGGCAGCTGCGCCCACGTGTCGCGGCTCGCGGAGCGGACGGTGCCGACGAGCGTCCCCTTCGACGGAATGACGTTCGCGGCGCTGCCGCCGGCCTCGATCGAGCCCCACGTCATGACGGTGCCCGAGCGCGGGTCGATGCGGCGGTCGATGACCTGAGCCGCGCCCGTCGCGATGCTCGCGAGCGCGTAGATGAGGTCGCCGGTCTCGTGCGGACGCGCGGTGTGCCCGCCGTCGGAGGTCAGCGTCACCTCGATCTTCGCGTTCGAGGACGTGATAGCGCCCGCGTGCACACCGACGTCACCGACGACGCGGTGCGGGTCGCAGTGAAGCGCGATGATGCGGTCGACGCCCTCGATCGCGCCGTCCTCGACGCAGTCGACGGCGCCGCCGGGCATCTGCTCCTCGGCGGGCTGGAAGATGAGGCGGACGGGGCGCGGCGGCGGGTTCTTCGCGAGCAGCGTCGCGGCGCCGAGCAGCATCGCCGTGTGCGCGTCGTGGCCGCAGGAGTGGCTGACGCCCTCGTTCGTCGAGGCGAACTCGAGGTCGGTCTCCTCATCCATCGGCAGCGCGTCGATGTCGGCGCGCAACGCGACGAGGTCGTCGGCCGTCGCGTCGTCGGCGGCGGGCACGTCACAGATCAAGCCGCTGCCGACGGAGAAACGTCGCACCTCGAACCCGAGACCTTCGAGCTGTTCGGCGACGTAGTCCGTCGTCGCCTTCTCCTCATAGCTCAGCTCGGGATTGGTGTGCAGGTGGCGGCGCCACTCGACGAGCTTGTCACGCAGGTCGTCGTCGATGCCGTCGTACGCCATGGCGGCCTCGTGTGCCGCGTCGACGTCGGGCTCGGAGTTCTTCCCACCCGTGTTCGCGTCGTTCTTGTCGGAGTCACTCACCGAAGATCCTTTCGCAGAAGGCCAAGACCCGCTGTTCCATGTCCCAGCGGTTGTTGAGACGTTCGAACTCGTGCCCCTCGTCGGGGAACAACAGCATCTCCGTCGGCACTCCCCGTGACGCGAGCACGCCCATCGCCTGGTAGGCCTCGGAGACGGGGACGTTCGAGTCGAGCTGGCCGTGGATGAACATCACGGGCACGTCGACGCGGGAGAACTGACGCAGCGGGGAGGCTTGCGCGAGCAGGTGCCGGTCGAGTTTGGGGTCGCCGTACTTGGGCATCGCCGCGGAGGCGATCCACGGGTCGGTGTCACGGTAGAACGTCTCGAGATCCGACATGCCGCACGCCGCGATGCCGCCGGCCCAACGCCCGGCGTGCCGGGTGAGCGACGCGTGCACGAGGTATCCGCCGTACGAGCGGCCCATGATGACGGCCTGGCCGTCGCGGGTGATCCCGGCGTCGATGAGGTGGTCGAGCGTGTCCTCGGCGTCGTCGATCGCCGCGAACCGGCCGTAACGGTCGTCGGCCTGTGAGAAGCGCCGCCCGCGTCCTGCTGAGCCACGCACGTTCGGCAGGAACACCGAGTGCCCGGTCGCCGCGAGCTTGCGCAGCACGTTGTTGTAGTCGGGGCGAGCCTGTCCCTCGGGGCCGCCGTGGAAGTAGACGATCGTCGGGGCGGGCTCGCTCCGCGCGGGCCCGACGGCCCGGTAGAGCCACCCGGACAAGCGCATGCCGTCGCGCGCCTCGTAGTGGAGCAATTCGGGGATGATGTCCGCTTCGCCCCACGCGGACAACACCGGCCGGCCACGTTCGTCCGTCGGGCGCGCGGGTGACATCGTGTCGAGGCCGTCCTGGTCGGCCAGTGCGTCAGCGCCGCTCGCGCCGACGTCGTCACCGGTCGCTGCGTGCCCGGCCGTCTCGTCGTCCGAGCCGCTCTCACGGGGACGGTTCTCGGCCACGCTCTCACCGACGGCGTCGCTCACCGCGTCGTCGACCGCCGTTGCGACAGCGCGGAACTCGTCGCCGACCCAGCGTCGGGCGGCCACGTCGTAGACGACGACGGTGGGCGGAAACTCGGGTCCGGCGACGGTGAGGGCGAGCAGCGACCCGTCCGCCGTCAGCGACGGCGTCGTCGCGATGAGCGACGGCAGCTCGGGCAGGTCGACGACGCGGGCGCGCCCACCCGTCAGGTCCACGATCTGCAGGTCGCACCACCCCTCGTCGTTCCACAGGACGGCCGCCACGGAACCGTCGAGGGAGACGGCGAACTCCTCGACGTCGGCGTCCTCACGTTCGAGGAGCACCTCGACGTCGTGGGCGTGCTCGGTGGGTGTGAGCCGCAGCAGTCGGAAGCGTTCGGCGCTGTGGTCGCTGCGCACGATGAAGCTGGGGCGATCCCCGTCGAACGTGACGAATCCGCGGTCGGTGGTCGAGCCGTTGTCGACCGGCATGAGGGGGCGCCAGGTGCCGTCGTCGTCGATGGCCAGGAGCTCACGGTTGCCGCGCGAGCCGACGCGGAACAACGAGACGTTGCCACGCGAGTGCGTCAGGGCGCCGCCGGTGCGCCGGTCGACGACGCGCGTCTCCCCCGTCACCGGATTGAACAGGCGGCCCTCGACGGTGCCCTCGCGGTCGAAGACGGAGACGGCGACGAAGTCGTCGTCCCAGCTGACGAGCTCGACCGTCTCGTACGCGGCGAGGTCGACGGTGTACGAGTTCGCGTCGTCCGGGTCGGAGGTGACGAACCAGATCTGCTCGCGGTCACCACCGTCGGGTGCGACCTCGCAGGCGAGCCAGTGCCCGTCGGGTGAGTACAGGACGCGCCGCACACCACCTTCGACGGGAAGACGCACCTCGCGCTCCTCGCCGACGATCGGAACCCCGTCGTCGTCGAGCGGCATCTGCAGTGCGAAGGGAAAACGGTCCTGTTCGACGACGACGCACGCGAGCAGCCGCCCGTCGGGCGAGAGCGCAGGGTCCTTGACGTACCGGTCCAGCGTGCGCGGGCGTGGCGGGGCGCGGTGCTCGGCGGGTGGCGCGTAGGAGGTCAGGACGTGGGCATGCTCGGGTTCGGGCGGGCTGACGTCGTTCACGTCAGCCGATCCTAGGCGCCCGGGGGGCCAGACCTCCAGAGCGAGCGCGCCTGGTTCGTCTCCGGATGCCGGAGAACCGACCTCGCGGGTCATGATCGACGTGGTGCCGCGGAGTCGTCGGGGCCAGGAACATCACCTGACGCGGCCGTGGCAGCGTCACCGCGATCGGCGCCCACCGCGGTCTCGGATGGGGTCTGCGACGAGGCTGCAGCCGGCGCTGTCGGTGCAGGTGAGCGCAGGATCCACGTGTCCTTGCCGCCACCGCCGCGGGAGGTGTTGACGATGAGCGAACCAGCCGGGGCCGTTCGGGTGAGGGCGGCAGGGACGGTGTGGGCGCTCAGCTTGCGCGCATCGAGGACGCTGGGTTCCCCCGACTCGCCGGGCGCACTCCCGGGCTGCTTGGTGGCGCGAACGTGCACGAACGCCCGCAGGTCGACGTGCCGCGGGTGGATGCAGGTGCGTCCGCTCTCGTCGGCGGCGTAGGTGGGCAGCGTCGACAGGCGCACGATGTCCTGCGCGATGAAGTGGTCGGGATGCGCCCGCAGCTGCTCGGCGCGTTCGTCGAGCTCGGCTGGGGAGCACTCCGGCCCGATGGTGATGCCGGCGCCGCCGTAGCCGTCGACGGGTTTGACGACGCGTTCGTCGAGCCGTGCGATGACCTCCTCGACCTTGCCGGGTTTGTGGCACAGATCGGTGGGGACCTGTTCGAGCAGGGGCTCCTCGTCGAGGTAGAACCGGATCATGTCGGGCACGAGCGCGTACACGGCTTTGTCGTCGCCGACGCCGTTGCCGAATGCGTTGACGAACGCGAGACGGTGGTGGGCGAGGGCGTCCTCGAGTCCGGGGCCGAGTGGTTGACCGTCGCAACCGAGGGCTGCGAACAGTTGATCCTTCTCGATGCGCGCGTAGACGACGTCGAGTGGGCGCAGCGTCGTCGCGTCCTGCAGGTGCAGGCGCCCGTCGACGACGCAGAGGTCCGCGGGCGTGCAGACGGGCATGCCGACGAACTCGGCGATGCGGCGGTGCTCGAACCAGGCGGAGTCGCCCTCGCCCGTCGAGACGAGCGCAAGCCCTGGGTCGTCGGGGTTCGCGGCGTGCGCAGGTGCCGCGGCCTGCAGCGTCTCGCGCAGCATCGCGAATCCGTCGCGGGGCTCGAGCAGGTCGTACTCGCTGATCACGTCGGCGAACGTGTCGTTCGCCATCGCGCGAAGGAAGTGCGAGAACACCACGCCGGAGGGAACACGAAGGTTGTCCTCGAGGACGAGCCATCGCCCGTCGGCGCACACGAGATCCATGCCGCAGATATGGGCTCGCACGGAACCGGAGGGTTGGAGGCGGCCTTCGTCGACGTAGCCCGGTGAGCGTTCGATGTCGTCGGCGTCGACGACCCCAGCCTCGATGATGCGTCGCGGCCCGTAGATGTCGTCGAGGAACGCGTTGAGGGCGCGGGCGCGTTGTTCGAGGCCCGCGCTCAGGTCGGCCCACGTATCAGCGTCGATGATGCGGGGGATGAAGTCCGTCGGGAAGATCCGGGGTTCGTCCTCACCGCTGACGCGGAAGGTGATGCCCTCAGCCGTCTCCATGGCCTCTGCTCGTTCTTGCCGGGCCGCCCGCTCGTCATCACTGAGCGCAGCGATTGCTGCCAGGGCTGCGACGTAGGCGAGGCGGGGCGCGCCGTCCGCGTCGACGGCTTCGTCCCAGGCCTTCGCGACCGACGTGAGGCCGGCTTCGGTGGCTTCGAGCGTCTGCGTTTCGGCGTTCGCGCCCGGGTGCACGTCGGTGGGGCCGTTGTCGTGCAGCCCGAGCAGCGCGCCCTCGTTCGACAGGCCTGACGACGGGTCGTTCTCAGAGGCGGGCATGCCTCGTTTATACGCCGCCGCCGGACCGCGCAGACCCCGAATCGGCTTTTCCACCACACCGATTCGGGGCGTTCGATGCTCGGACGACGATCAGACGACGCCGAGCGCGAGCATCGCGTCGGCCACCTTGACGAAGCCCGCGATGTTGGCGCCGCGCACGTAGTCGCCCGGCACGTCGTAGGCGTCGGCCGTCTCCTCGCAGGTGCGGAAGACGCCGTTCATGATGGCGCGCAGGCGTTCTTCGGTGTGGTCGAACGACCACGAGTCGCGGGAGGCGTTCTGCTGCATCTCGAGGGCGCTCACCGCGACGCCGCCGGCGTTCGACGCCTTGCCGGGCGCGAAGAGGACGCCGGCCTCCTGCAGCAGGGCGGTCGCTGCGGGCGTCGTCGGCATGTTGGCGCCTTCGGCGACGGCGATGCAGCCGTTCGACACGAGGGTGCGCGCCGCGTCGTCCGGGAGCTCGTTCTGGGTGGCGCAGGGCAGGGCCACGTCGCACGGCACGTCCCAGATGCTTCCTTCGGAGACGAATCGGGCGCCCTCGTGCTCGTCCGCGTATTCGCTGATGCGTCCGCGCCTGGATTCCTTGAGTTCGCGCATGGCGTCGATGTCGAGGCCCCGCTCGTCGACGACGTACCCGCCGGAGTCGCTCATCGCGACGACGGTGCCGCCCAGCTGGGTGACCTTCTGTGCGGCGTAGACGGCGACGTTGCCGGAGCCGGAGATGACGACCTTCGCGCCGTCGAAGGAACGGTTCTGCGTCGCGAGCATGCGTTCGGTGAGGAACACGAGGCCGTACCCGGTGGCTTCGGTTCGCGCCTGGGCGCCACCCCAGGTGAGGCCCTTGCCCGTGAGCACTCCGGCCTCGTAGCGGTTGGTGATGCGCTTGTACTGGCCGAAGAGGAAGCCGATCTCGCGGCCGCCGACGCCGATGTCGCCGGCGGGCACGTCCGTGTATTCACCGATGTGGCGGTACAGCTCCGTCATGAACGACTGGCAGAAACGCATGATCTCGGCGTCGGAGCGGCCCTTCGGGTCGAAGTCGGAGCCGCCCTTGCCGCCGCCGATGGGCATACCGGTGAGCGCGTTCTTGAAGACCTGTTCGAAGCCGAGGAACTTGACGATGCCGAGGTAGACGCTGGGGTGGAAGCGCAGGCCACCCTTGTACGGTCCGAGCGCCGAGTTGAACTCGACGCGGAATCCGCGGTTCACCTGCACGCGGCCGTCGTCGTCGACCCACGGCACGCGGAAGATGATCTGACGCTCGGGCTCCGCCAGACGCTCGATGATGCTCGACTCGACGTAGTCGGGGCGTCGCTTCAGCAGCGGGCCCAGGCTGGCGAGCACCTCGTCGACAGCCTGGTGGAACTCAGCCTCTCCGGGGTTGCGGCGCAGGATCGTCTCGCGCACGGTTTCGAGCTGGGGTTCGAGCCGCTCAGGCATGTGTTCTCCTCATCGTGGTGTCCCGCCACCTTACGAGCGGATGCCTGTGACGGCCATGTGACGTTGGCCCGGTTCGGAACTCCACTCGAGTGTGGGTGAGTCACGACTCGCCGAGGAGCCTTGCCAGTTCTGCGCCAACGGAGTGAGACGCGAATCGACGACCGCCCACACGATCGCGTGATCGATCACCCCGTACTCATGGCAAGGATGTTTCGCATTCCATAGACGCGCTCTAGACGTCGGCAACATAGACAACCTCCGCCTGCGCGAGAGCTGAGTCACGGAAATACGGGTTGCGGATGGCGCGCTTCACCACGAGGTCAACATCGCGTTCGAGGATCCTGCTCCTGTCGTCACGGAGGGCGCAGAAGTCCTCCAGCGGATCGGGGCGATCAGGGAGGAAATCGACCAGAGAGTCGACGTCGCTGTTGTGATGAGAAGTCCCCGCAGCAGCTGAGCCGAACAGGGACAACTCGGCCACGCCGTGACGTTCTGCGACGCGGCTGATCGCCTCGTGGTCCAGGCTCACGACGGAAGGCATGCCCTGCGTATCGCACCGCAGGCTGGATCGACCACAGCACCGGCGGACGCCCGCGACGGGTCGCCTGCGTCCACCACAGGGATCGAGTCAGTCCGTGTAGCCGATGCTCATGTCGACGTCGTCGATGTCGCCGAGTGTCAGCAGTTGCACCCTCTGCCGGCGCCGCAGCTTGCGTGCGAACGCCTGCCGGATTTCGCGGTTCTTCCCACGCCTGCATTGGGGGCAAGAATAGCCCGTGTGGATTCTCTGCCTAACCATTCTCCCGCTCCGCCCACCATCGTCGAGCGCACTCCTCAGAGACTCGTCCTCGCCGATAGAAGTGAGGTGCGCAGCCAACTCACGACCGATATCGTGTGACACCGCACGATGAAACGGGGAATCGGACGTGTACATGCTCAGGCTGGCCCCGAGGCACGTCGGCGGCGGCGTATCTGTCGCTGCTCGCCGGTGAGGCGACGATGACGACGACCGTCGAGGCGTTCGAGAACGTCGAATCGGCGCACTTCAAGGCGAAGGACATTCTGGGCGCCTCGCGCTTCGCCCTGCTGCCGACGGACAACCCGCACGTCACGTCGGATCTGAAGAAGATCGCCGACGGCAGGGCGCTCAGCCCGGTGCTGCTCGTGCGTGGTGACGCGACGAGCGGACGCGACGCCATCATCGCCGACGGTTATCACCGGGTCTGCGCGAGTTATCACACGGACGAGAACACCGACGTGCCTGTGCGCATCGTCGACCTCGCGCACCGTTCCGCCTGAGGTCGCGACGGACGTGAACTTCGCGCAACTCGCTCTCATCTGTCTCGTCGCGGTGCTCGGGCCGCTGTTGTCGTTGCCGCGCGCGGTGAGGTTGCCGGTCGTCATCGGCGAGCTTGTCGTCGGGCTCGCGCTCGGGCAGACCGGCGCGCGGGTGCTCGACCCGCATGACGGCACGTTCGCGTTTCTCGCGGACGTCGGGTTCGCGCTCGTCATGTTCGTCGCCGGCACGCACGTGCCGGTGCGCGACAAGGCGCTGCGCACGGGTGCGTCGATCGGCGTGGCGCGGGCGGTCGCCGTCGGGGTGCTCGCCGCGCCCGCAGGATGGGCGATCGCGCACGTGTTCGGCACGGGGCACGCGGGGCTGTACGCGGTGCTGCTGGCGAGTTCTTCGGCGTCGATCGTCATGCCGGCGCTGCAGGGTATGCCGCTGACGGGGCCCTCGATCGTCGCGATGCTGCCGCAGTTGGCGCTCGCGGACGCGGCGTGCATCGTCGCGTTGCCGTTCGCGATCGATCCGGCGCACATGTCGCGGGCGGCGATCGGCGCTGCGGCGGTCGTGGCGGTGTCGCTCGTCGTGTTCTTCGTGCTGCGGTTCGTCGAGCAGCGCGGGTATCGACGGCGGGTGCACGAGGTGTCGGAGGATCGCGGGCTGGCGCTCGAGCTGCGGGTGACGCTGACGATCCTGTTCGCCGTCGCGGCGCTCGCGCAGTGGCGGCACGTGTCGATCATGCTCGCCGGGTTCTGCGTGGGGTTGGCCGTCGCCGGTGTCGGTGAGCCGAAGCGCGTCGCGAAGCAGGTGTTCGCGCTGACGGACGGGCTGTTCGCGCCGATCTTCTTCGTATGGCTCGGGGCGTCGCTCAATCTGCGTGACCTCGCGGCGCACCCGGACGCCGTCGCGCTCGGTGTGACGCTGGGGTTGAGCGCCCTCGTCGTGCACGGCGCGATGGCGGTGACGAAGCAGCCGTGGCCGGTCGCCGTCACGACCGCGGCGCAGATGGGTGTGCCCGTGGCAGCCGCGACGACGGGGACGCATCTCGGTGTGCTGCGACCTGGCGAGGACACGGCGATGCTGCTCGGCGCGCTCGTGACGATCGTCGCGACGGCGGCCCTCAGTGGCCCGCTGGCGAAGGTGGCGCAGCAGGACGGCCGCGTCGATCCGCCACCCACCCCTTAAACATTGAAGCGGAACTCGACCACGTTCCGTAGCCGAATAACCTCTCGACCCACCGCTCCACATCATCCCCGAGCGGCACCCAATGCCGTAGCTCGGTCCAGACCCCGTTACCATTCTTCGACCTGACGTACTTCTCACGGGGACAGGGGGCGATCAGATGTCAGAATCTGATCGCGCTCGCTCTCCTGCAAGCGCCCGGCGCAACAACTCCACCATCTCCTCATGATGAGTGCGCACATCTGCGTCGTTCCAACTCCCGGTCTCCGCCCGCCGTGCCATCAGCTCGAGTTTCAGGCTCTGCCGGCGAGCATCGTGGTTGTTCGCCTTCTGCGCTGGGAGGTAGTTGCTGAACTTCGAGTTGGTGCTCACAGTGACCAGCGCCAAGTTCCCGAACCAGTCGAGAAGGTGCGGATCCTCCAGGCGGTATGCGAAGGAGGAGTGCTCGATGTCCTCGGTGCCCGGGGAGAAGTGCTCCACGGAGGTGCGGTAGCTGAAGGTGAAGTCCCATTGGTTCATCTCCTCCACCAGCAGGTAGTCCAGGTACGTGAACACGATGCGCGGGATGGCGAAGCCGAGCGCCATCCCATCCGGGCCGGTCTCCTCCTTGTCCGGGTCCGGGGTCACCGCCTCGCGCAGGCGCTCGTGGGCATGGGACTCGAGACAGTGGAGGAAGCCCTGAGCTGTGATCGGCTCATCGTGATCGGTGAGCTCGGTGACGTAGCGAAGTGCATCGGTCATCCAGTGCATCGTGCGCGGGGAGGTGTAGGTGATGCGCAGCGCCGACTGTAGCAGCAGGATCCGTCGGTGCAGGCTGCGCGGGCCGGCACCGGATTCGTCAGCGGCGAAGGTCGAGGGGTACCGGGGAGTGTCCTGCCCGTTGTTGCCGCGACGGGACGATCCTCGCGCGAGCCGGTACAACGACCAGCTGCCAGGTTCCTCGTCCGTGGTGGATTCGTGCCCGGTGGTCAGCGTCGCATCACGCTTGAGAATGAAATGATCGAACAGGTAGCGGATGCGCAGCAGGTCCGTGGTGAACTTGCGCACCCAGTCAATCCGCTCCGGCGGCGGTAGTGAATCGACGCGTGCAGAGAAGCGCTGCACTAGCAGTTTGTCGTCGAGCTGACGATCATCCTCCCGTGCGGAGCCCCTGCCTGCTCCCTCCACCGCGAGAACCTGCAGCAGCAGAGTCGGGAACGTGATCTGCGATGTGAATCGCTCGCCGCCGTCGGCATCTTCCGACTCGGTCCTGACCGTGGTCTGGGAGTAGGCAGCCACCGCATCGTCGAGGGTCAGCGCGGTGGATTCGGGTGTGTTCGAAGCGTCGTCGGCGGCGGGCGAGGCCGCTTCGGAGGTGGTGTCGATGAGTTGTGCACGCAAGCGGGAGAAATCTGCTGTCGGCATCTGGTCCCAGTCGGGGCCGAAGACTTCTGCGCGTTGGGAGGTGTTTCCGGCAGTGGCGCTCATCCCCACGTAGTGCTCCATGTCGGAGCATGCTGTCCAGACGCGGTTCAGCAGGGCGCGATCGAGGGGGTCAGACAGGTATCGGAGGAGTCGCGCCTTGACGATGTCCACGGGACTGAGCTGCGCACCGCGCGTATTCATGATCTCGAAGTACCGATTCAGATCGGTGCTCCGGTCGATCGGCATGCGGACGACGAGGACCCTGGTGAGCAGATAGTCGATCACCTGGGGAGTCTGTAAACGGTCACCGTCGGCCCCGCCGTCCAGTAGCTGTTCGATAATCATCGATGCGCGGAGGATGCCGGAGTCCTCTCGATCCTTCTCATCCTCCGCCGGCTCATCGATCGTATCGGCGACGCCGCGGAGAGCGCGGGTGGCCTTCTCCCGAGCCTCGTAGGTGAGCGGCCGAAGCGGACCGATGCGGTCCTTCAAACCCGGCCGGGAAGAGAGCTTGACCAGCAGGATATACAAGGTGGTCAGGCGCTGCTGTCCGTCGATCACGTCGAGCGGCTCATCGGCCCGTTGCGGAGGGGCGACCACGAGGTTGCCAAGGAAGTAGTCCTTGGCCTCCTCCTGCTCGGCCTCGTCGAAGACGTCGTGGATCAGGCGGTGTATCTGCTCCTCGCCCCAGGTGTAATTGCGCTGGTAGAGGGGAATCGAATAGCTGGGAGCGTCCGGGCTGAAGAGCTGCCCGACGGGGATGGCCTGGACGTCATCCTGAGCGATGGTCTGTGTCATCTCAGCGGGACTCCTTCAGCAGGGTGAGGAGCCGTGCATCCTCCGGGTTGTCAGTCCGCGCCGTGCGCGGGGCGCTCATGTTCTCCAGCTCGATCTCCCGCGGATCGAGACTGTCGCGGATGGCGGAGAACAGGTTCACCTTGTTCAGGCCGTCCATATTGGTGCTGATCCCTCGTGCGTAGTTGTCCGTGGTTCTCCAGCCCAGACGCTCGTACGCCAAGCGGAGGGAGTATGCCCAGCGGAAGAGGTGGCGTCGTACCTGCGGCATATCGGCCTCGGAGTACTTGTTCGTGTAGTACAGGACCGCGGCGACGTACAGCTCCCGGCAGTACCTGAATCGCGCCCCGTCGTGGAAGACCGTGCGATCCGCAGTCGTGAGACCGGCTGTGTTGGCGTCGGAGAAGAGTTCCTCGTCCAGCCGCTCATACTCCTCGAGCATGAACGCGGCGTAGTCGAAGAAGGACTTACCCGCAGCGACCGGAGCATCGAGCTGGTGCTGGGCCCGCTTGAGATCTCTGCGGGTCACCGAGTCGGCATCAGGATAGGACCACTCCTGCAGGCCGGGAAGCACCGCCTTGGCAGCGCGATGGTATTCGGCCCCCGGCAGGCGGCGAGTGGATCTGCCGACTCCCTTGAAGAGGTCGAGGTCATCGGTGGTATATGCATGCGCTGGCATGTTGCGGCTCCACCAGTGGATGCGGGCCAGGTAGGTGCCGAAGAGCCGGTCCAGCTCGTTCTCGTCGGCCTTCTCCCATTGCTCGACCACGGCGCGCTGCTCGGCAGTGCTGGCATCTGCCATTTCGCGCAGGTGGAAGGCCTTGAGCAGGTCGTGCGGGCGCAGTGATTTGCCTCGGAAGTTCTGCGAGTCGAAGAACTGGAATGCCTCATCCTCGTCATCGGTGACGATCTTCAGAACTTTGGCTTCGGCGTCGAGGAATTCCCGGTACCTGTCGAGGCGCCCCGGAGAACGTTCGAGGTCGGCGACCCGTCGCGAGAGTTCCTGATGGACGTGGTGGATCGGGGTGTCCCCTGATTGGAGATGGGGGATTCTCTGGCCGCGCAGAAGCGCCCGCAGCAGATGGAGGGTCAGGATTCTCTGCTGTCCATCGACCACCTCGAAATGCGACTCCTGGGGACGCCTCAGGAGGATGACGGTGCCCATGATGTACGAATGCTCCGGCCTGCTATCGAGAGCCTCCGCGACATCCGTGAACAGCTGTGCCGCGATGCGTGGGGACCAGGAGTACGGGCGCTGGAAATCCGGTATGCGCAGGTCGGGACCTTGAGTGCCGAGCAGTTCGTCGACGGAGACGAACTGCAGCATCTCGGTGTTGATCGTCATGGTGTCGACGGTAATCGATAGGTAGGACGCTGTACCAGGGGTCGGGATCCGAAATTGCATCGTGCAGTCAGTGCTGGAGTGCATGCAGGAGCATGGTGTGCGGGCAACAACGACAAAACGGTCAAGATCGCAACTGCGATAACACTCCAGAGCTGGATCACTGAGCCCCCTTAGGTTAGACCGGAACTCGACTACACATTGAACCTAAATTCCACCACGTCGCCGCACATACCAACCTCTGCGCGTGCACAGCTTCCTGGACCCCGTCATGCCGTCTCCCCACAGCCCAGTCGCGAAGAACGATCCCCATCTCGGGCTCACGCAGGCTGTTAGGACCTCGCGCCCGTGCTCGTAAGCATCCAAGCGCACAGAGATTGAGACAACTCTCGGTAGTAGGTAGACTGACCTACCTACTACCGGAGGGCGACATGAATCAAGGATCAGCGCGAGAGCGGCTGCTCGATGCCGCAGCGAGACGCTTCTACGAGGACGGCGTGCACGCGACAGGGATCGACACGATCACTTCTGAGGCCGGGGTCGCGAAGAAGAGCCTCTACAACAACTTCTCGTCCAAGGCAGAGCTCGTCAGCGCTTATATCGATTCCCGCCACGAGGAGTGGCTCGGCCTCCACCAGGCACGTGCGGTGAAGGCGTCTACGGCAGCAGACCGAGTGCTGGCAGTGTTCGACGCCTACATCGACCACGCGAACGATGCCTACGGCAAGGGCTTCCGGGGATGCGGGCTGCTCAATGCGGCCGCCGAGTTCCCGGCCGGACACCCTGCTCGCTCGGCCGTGCGCGCGCACAAGGAGCAGGTGGAGCGGATTCTCGTCGAGAACCTGGAAGTCATGGCCACCGACGCCGAGGCGCTGGAGCTGGCCGAGCACTTCAGCTTCCTCCTCGAAGGAGCCGTCGCACGGGCAGGTCTCGAGGGCACCCCGGCGCGCCTGGAGCACGCCCGAGCCATCGCATCGCGGATGCTGGCCGCACTGTGAAGCGAGGCTCCCCCACCGGCATCTTCGCGGTGCTCGCCGCCGCCCTCCTGTGGGGTACCACGGGGACTGCGGCGACGTTCGCACCGACAGTCGGCCCGCTGGCCATGGGCGCGGCCGCGCTCGGCATCGGCGGGATCCTGCAGGCAGCCATCGCGGCCCCCTCGCTCCGCCGGGAACGACCCGCACTGTCTTCGCAACGTGGGACAGTGCTCGTCGGAGCCGCAGCCGTGCTGATCTACCCGCTGGCCTTCTACAGCTCGATGCATCTGGCTGGCGTCGCGGTCGGCACTGTTGTGTCCCTCGGCTCTGCCCCCATCGCCTCGGGCCTTCTGGAACGAGTGATCGAGCGACGCAGACTCAGCGGCTGGTGGATGCTCGCCGTAGCGCTCGGCATCGCGGGCAGCGCAGTACTGTGCGCTGCGAAGATGCACGACTCGCCGAGCGAGACGCTCCCCACGGTCGCCGGCGTCATCCTCGGCCTGGTTGCTGGCGCAACCTACGCCATGTACTCGTGGAGCGCTCACCGCCTCATGAACCGCGGCGTCGGGCGCGCGGCAGCGATGGGCGCTGTCTTCGGTCTGGGCGGCATTGCGCTGATGCCCGTACTCATGCTCACCGGCGCACCACTCATCGCTTCCGCCCAGCCCATGATGGTCGGGCTCTACATGGCAATGGTCCCGATGTTCCTGGGCTATCTGCTCTTCGGGTACGGCCTCACGCGCGTCACTCTAAGCGCCGCGACAACGCTCACCCTCGCTGAACCCGCAATCGCCGCCCTCCTGGCGGTGGTCATCGTCGGTGAGCGCCTCCCCGCCCTCGGCTGGGTTGGACTGGCGGGCATCTGCGCCTCGCTCCTGGTCCTCTCGCTCGCACCTGCGACACAGGCGCGTGCCGCCGAACCGTCGCGTTCTAGCGAGCTCCCGATAGGTCAGGAAGTCTGAATCAGTCGGCCTGAGATAGACGTCGGGCAAGACCTGGAGATCCGCCCAGGACCGGGATCAAATCACTTGGTGCGGCCCAAATAGCTCTGTGGAGAGGCTAAAGCGCAAATCTAAATTCCACCACGTCGCCGTCCTGCATGACGTAGTCCTTGCCTTCCATGCGGGCCTTGCCCTTCGCGCGAGCCTCGGCCACCGAACCACACTCGACGAGATCGTCGAATGAGATGATCTCAGCCTTGATGAAGCCCTTCTGGAAGTCGGTGTGGATGACGCCGGCGGCCATGGGCGCCGTCCAGCCCTTGCCGATCGTCCAGGCGCGCGTCTCCTTCGGCCCGGCCGTCAGATACGTCTGCAGCCCGAGCGTGTTGAAACCCTTGTGCGCGAGCTGCTCCAGGCCCGGCTCGGTGATACCGACCGACTCGAGCAGCTCCTTCGCGTCGTCCTCGTCGAGCTCGGCGACCTCGGACTCGAGCTGCGCATTGAGGAAGATCGCCTCCGCCGGCGCGACGAGCGCCTGCATCTCGGCCTGGAACGCCTCGTCCGTCAGCTGCGACTCGTCGACGTTGAACACATAGATGAACGGCTTCGCCGTCAGCAGCCCGAGCTCGCGGATCTCGCTCGTGTCGAAACCGACGGAGCTCAGCGTCTTGCCCTCCTCGAGCACCTTCTGCGCGGCCAGGGCAGCGTCATAGACCGACTTCTCGGTCTTCTTGCCCTTGACCTCCTTCTCCAGACGCGGCACAGCCTTCTCCAGCGTCTGCAGATCGGCGAGGATCAGCTCGGTGTTGATCGTCTCCAGATCCGAACTCGGCGACACCTTGCCGTCGACATGGTGCACGTCGTCATCGACGAACGCGCGCACGACCTGGCAGATCGCGTCCGCCTCACGAATGTTGGCGAGGAACTTGTTCCCCAGCCCCTCCCCCTCGGACGCACCCTTGACGATGCCCGCGATGTCGACGAACGACACCGTCGCCGGCAGGATCGCCGCCGAACCGAAGATCTCCGCGAGCTTCTTCAACCGCGGATCCGGCAACGGCACGACACCGACGTTCGGCTCGATCGTTGCGAAGGGATAGTTGGCAGCGAGCACGTTGTTCTTCGTCAGAGCGTTGAACATGGTCGACTTGCCGACGTTGGGGAGACCGACGATTCCGATGGTAAGAGCCACGAGAGAAGAGTCTACGTGCCACCGCCCGCGCCGGCTTCATCCGACGGACGCCTTCGACATCAGCGGCGCTGACACAATGACGCCATGCTCGTGCACCTGCGTCTCAACGTGCCGACGGACCTCACCGACGCCGTCCGCGACACCCTGAGCGACGACGCCCGCCTCACCAACCTCACCCACCTGCGCGGCGCGTCCCTCAAACCGGCCGGCGACGTCTTCGAAGCCGACGTCGCCCGCGAAGCCGCCACCGCCGTCCTCGACGACCTCAACGCCGTCGGCCTCGGCCACCGCGGCGGCATCGTCATCGGCCAACCCCTCGGCACCCCGTTCGACGCCGCGCACGACGTCGAAGAAGCCGCGCACGGCGACCCGGACGACGCCGTGATCTGGCACCTCGTCGAACGAGAGGCAGAGAAGGCGAGCTCACCGACGGCGACCTACCTCGTGTTCCTCTGCATCGCAACGGCCCTCGCGAGCATCGCCGTCATCACCGACTCGGCCGTCCTCGTCGTCGGCGCGATGGTCGTCGGGCCCGAGTTCGCCGTCATCGCCGCGATCTGCACCGGCATCGCCCTCGGACGTTGGCGCCTCGCCGCGCGCAGCGCCGCCACCCTGCTGTGGACATTCGCGTTCGCCATCGTCGTCATCATGCTCGCCGCCCTGCTCGCGGCATCGCTCGACGTCGTCTCGGCCGCCGACGTGACACGCCCCCGCCCTCAGACGGGCTTCATCTGGCGCCCCGACCTGTGGTCGTTCATCGTGGCGCTGCTCGCCGGCACGGCCGGGGTGCTCGCCCTGGCGACCGACAAGACGAGCGCCATGGTGGGCGTCTTCATCTCCGTCACGACGGTGCCCGCCGCCGGAAACCTCGCCCTCGGCCTCGCCATCTTCGACGCGGCCGAGATCACCGGATCCGCCGCGCAGCTCGCCATGAACCTCGCCGGAATGATCATCGCGGGCGTGCTGACGCTCGTCGTGCAACGCCTCGTCTGGCGCCACCTCAGCGACGCCATGCGCCACCGTTCCTCCGAACGGCGGCTACGCGCGCAACTCGGCCCGAGCCCGACCTCACCCGCCGCCGTCGCCCCACGGGAGCACTGACGCCGCCACCGCACGGTGGTGACAGGCGCCGACCTGGCACCTCCACCGCACACGCAGCGCACCGACAAACCTCGCCGCTCCGGGGTTGTCGGTGGCAGATGCTTGAGTTTCACCCGTGCAGACAACAGCCATCTTCGTGACGTTCGTCGCCGGTCTCGCTCTCGGAGCCCTCGCCATGTGGGTCGCCCTGCGACGCACGGCCGTGACCCCGACGGACGACGTCGCACAGCTCGCCGCGGCGCAGGCCGAACGCGACGTGCTGCGCGAACGCATCGTCGACCTCGAGGCGACGGTGAGCGACGACGCGCAGACGGCCGCACTTCTGGGGCCCCTGCGTGACGCCCTGAGCCGCGTCGAGCGCCAGGTCGCGACGCTGGAACGCGACCGTGTCGAGCAGTTCAGCTCCGTCGACGTCGCCCTGCGGCGCGTCACCGCGACGACCGACGAGCTGCGGCGCGAGACCTCATCGCTGGCCGGTTCGCTCAACGCCTCGAGCGTGCGCGGGCAGTGGGGCGAATCGCAGTTGCGGCGCATCCTCGAGCTGTCGGGCATGCTGCGTCGCTGCGACTTCGACGAGCAGTGGCGCGGGCGCAACGACACCGGTGACGACGTGCGCCCCGACGTCGTCGTCCATCTGCCGGGCGAGCGTTCGCTCGTCATCGATGCCAAGGCGCCGCTGAGTGCGTTCCTCGCGGCGCAGGAGGCGGACCTCGACGAACGCGCCCGCAGCGCCGCGTTGGGGCGCCACGCCAAGCAGCTGCGCTCGCACGTCGACACGCTCGCCTCGAAGCGCTACTGGACGGCACTGCCGCAGGCGCCCGCGTTCGTCATCTGCTTCGTGCCGGGCGACGCGATTCTCGCGTCAGCGCTCAATGCCGACCCCGGTTTGCTCGAGGAGGCGATGGAGCGTCACGTCGTGCTCGCCTCGCCGAGCACCCTCATCGCGACGATGCGCAGCGTCAGCGCGATGTGGCAGCAGGCGACGCTCGAGGAGAACGCCCGCGAACTCCTCACGCTCGGGCGGGAACTGTACGAGCGCATCGGAGTGCTGGCCAAGCACACCCACGACCTCGGCGGCTCGTTGCGACGCAGCGTCGAGGCCTACAACCTGTTCGTCGGCTCGCTCGAGAGCCGCGTCCTCGTCACGGCGCGGCGGATGCACGACCTCGACGTCTCCGCCACCCCGCCGCGGGGCGTCGCACCCCTGGACGTGACGCCGCGCCCGCTCACCCACGAGGCGCTGCTCGAGCCCGTGCTGGCCGAACCCACGCCGGCCGAACCCGCGCCGGGCAACCCCTCGGACGAGCGGGGCTGACGGTGCGCGGCCGGGCATGCTGGACGGGATGTCGAAGGCCCCCGCTCCGACATGGAGCGAGGGCCCGACGCCCGCACGCGTCAGCGCGGCGGCATGTCTCAGTGAAGCGAGTCGGCGCCCTGGGCGACCTGCTCGCCGCCGCGCATCGAGTCGGACATGCCGCGCGCCTTGAGGTCACGGCGCAGTTCGTTCGGCAGCGCGAACAGCAGGCTCTCCTCGGCGGCGACGATCGGCTTGACGTCCTCATAGCCGCGCGCGGCGAGGTAGTCGAGCACCCCGCGCACGAGGATCTCCGGCACCGACGCCCCCGAGGTCACACCGACGGTCGTGACCCCGTCGAGCCATGCCTCGTCGAGCTCATCGGCGTAGTCGACGAGGTGCCCGGCGCGCGAACCGTGCTCCAGCGCCACCTCGACGAGACGGACCGAGTTAGACGAGTTGCGCGAGCCGACGACGATCATGAGGTCGCACTCGGGCGCCATCTGCTTGACGGCGAGCTGACGGTTCTGCGTGGCGTAGCAGATGTCGTCGCTCGGCGGATCCTGCAGGTGCGGAAACTTCTCGCGCAGCCGGCGCACCGTCTCCATCGTCTCGTCGACGCTCAGCGTCGTCTGCGACAACCACACGACGCGCTCCGGGTCGCGCACATCGACGTTGACGACATCGTCGGGCCCGTCGACGAGCGTGATGTGCTCGGGCGCCTCACCCGCAGTGCCGACGACCTCCTCGTGCCCCTCGTGCCCGATGAGCAGGATGTCGTAGTCCTGGCTCGCGAAGCGCGTGGCCTCGCGGTGCACCTTCGTGACGAGCGGGCATGTGGCGTCGATCGTCTTGAGGCTCAACGCCTTCGCCTCCTCGTGCACGACGGGAGCGACCCCGTGCGCAGAGAAGATGACGGTCGCGCCCTCAGGCACCTGGTCGGTCTCGTCGACGAAGATCGCGCCGCGTTTCTCGAGCGTCGTCACGACATGCTTGTTGTGGACGATCTCCTTGCGCACGTACACCGGCGGGCCGTAGAGGTCGAGAGCCTTCTCGACGGTGATGACGGCCCGATCCACGCCCGCGCAGTATCCGCGCGGCGCGGCCAGGAGAACTCGCTTCGTCTGGGTATCCACGCCCACCATCGTAACGACCACGGCCTCCGAGGCCGAGCGAGTGGGAGCGGCATCACGCGTCGTGGGGTCGCGAACGCGAGTGCCGCAGACTGTTCGCTCCCGCAGAGCGCACCTCACCGCCGCATTCGTCCTTCGCGCCCGAGCCGGGCGCCTCGCCCCCGTAGAGTTGCCCCGTGACGAGCACACCCCCAGGCACGGGCACGCCGGCGGGCCTTCCGGCCCTCGCGGGCGACACGACCGCCGAGCAGCCGTGGCCGGTGCGCGTGCTCAGCATGAAGATCGCGCAGTACGTCGATCGCATGTCGCCGCTGTGGGTCGAGGGGCAGATCGTGCAACTCAACGTCCGCGCCCGCACCGCGTATTTGACGCTGCGGGACGCCGACGTCGACATGTCCCTCTCCCTCACCGTTCCGACGAACACGCTCAACGCTATGGGCCCCGCAGTTCGTGAAGGGGCGCGCGTCGTCGTGCACGCCAAACCGACGTTCTGGACGAAGCGCGGCAGCCTCATGATGGAGGGCCGCACGATGCGGCCCGTCGGCGAGGGCGAGCTGCTCCTGCGCCTCGAACAGCTCAAGCGCACGCTCGACGCAGAGGGCCTGTTCGCCCCCGACCGCAAACGGCCGCTGCCGTTCCTGCCCCGCGTCATCGGGCTCATCACCGGCCGCGAGGGCGCAGCCGAGAACGACGTCGTCGAGAACGCGCGACGGCGCTGGCCGGCCGCCCACTTCGAGATCCGCCACGTTCCCGTCCAGGGCCCCGACTGCGTCACCGCCGTCAGCGGCGCCCTGCGCGAACTCGACGGTCTCGACCACGTCGACGTCATCGTCATCGCGCGCGGCGGCGGCTCCTTCGAGGACCTGCTCGGGTTCAGCAACGAGACGCTCGTGCGGGCCGTCAGCGCCGCGCGCACTCCCGTCGTCAGCGCTATCGGGCACGACGTCGACACGCCGCTGCTCGATCACGTCGCCGACCGACGCGCCTCGACCCCGACGGACGCCGCCAAGCTCGTCGTACCGGATCTGGCCGCCGAACAGACCGCCCTCGCGCAACACCGCGCGCGGCTCAGCCAAGGCCTGCGCGGCCGCTTCGCCGCCGAACGGCGCCACCTCAACTCCCTCGTCGGGCGGCCCGTGCTGCGCGAACCGGGCACCCTCGTCACCCAGCAACGCGACGAGGTCGACCGCCTCACGAACCGCAGCGCCTACGCGATGCGGCAGCGTCTCACCCGCGCGCGCGACCAGATCGCTCACGGGCGCGCCCAGGTGGTCGCCCTGTCCCCGCAGAAGACCCTCGACCGCGGGTACGCCGTCGTCCAACACGCCGACGGCTCCCTCGTCATGGCCCGCGACGACGTCAGCGTCGACGACATCCTCAAGGTGACCGTGTCGCAGGGCAACTTCGCCGTCACGCCCTACAGCGGCAAACCGCGGACGCGCCGAGCGGGTACGCCGACGACAACGAAGGCGCGCACGGCTGCATCGTCGAAGAAAGCGACGCAGGGACGCGCGTCCGATGCCCCGAAGGCCAAGAAGAAGACTGCACCGGCGACGGCTGGCGACGACGCGGCGCCCACCACCACCCGATCCGAGACCACCGAGGACGACGCATGAGCGACTCGCACGAGGCACCCGCGAACGAGGCGTCCGACGACGTCATGAACCACGACTCGACCGATGCCGCCCAGGCCGGCACCCCTGGCACCGTGCCCGCGAGCGCGACCGATGCCACAAACGCCGACATCGCGAGCATGGGTTACGAACAGGCTCGCGACGAGCTCGCCCAGATCGTCACGACGCTCGAAGGTGGTCGCGCGCCGCTCGAGGAGAGCATGCGGCTGTGGGAGCGCGGCGAGGCCCTCGCCGATCACTGCACGCGGTGGCTCGACGGGGCACAGTCGCGCATCGAAGAAGCCGTCGCGCGCCGAGAGAACGGCAGCGAACGAGCCTGACGCGCCGCGCGCCGGGCACTACGCGCGCCCGGCCTGAGCGCGTCCGAGTTCAGCGTTCCCGACGCTCGCGTTCGCTCACTTCGCGATCTGGCTGTACGGCTTGGCCGCCGTGGCGATCTGCTGCAACTGGGCCCACGAGCCCTTGCCGGTGACGACGGTGTCGAGCCCGGCGAGCGGCTGCGAGCGCACGAGCCCCTTCTGGCCCGACTGCATCTCGACCTTGCGCCAGCTCACGCCCCCGAGGTCGACGCTGCCGGCATCAGAGCCGGATGCAACGTCCTTGATCCACGCCGCGCCGCCGTCCTTGCGCTGCTGGATCGAGACGTAGTCCTCACCGTCACCCTGATAGCCCGCGCGCCAACGCTCCGCGTGATCCTTGTCGCCCGGCACGATCGCGACGTTGACGGCACGCCACGGCGAACCGAGCCCGTCGGCGACGGCGACGTCCCAGTGCTTCGTCGACGACACCTCGCGCGCGATCTGTGACGCCTGCACGGTGGGCAGTTTCGTGGCCCCCTGACGAGGAATGAGGGCCAAAATCACCAAACAGCCGGCGATACAAGCGATCATGGACAGGACCATGCTCTTGGCGTTTCCCTGCATCCCGCGCCGCTTCGGCGGAGGGGGCGGGGGCATGGCCGGCGCTGACGCAGGCTGTGTCGGCTCGGTGGTCGTGGCCTTCTCGTGCGGGGTACTCACTCCCCCATGTTCGCCGACGCACCCGCGTCAGCGGAAACCGGGGCGGTCCGCCGCCCCGGCCACGCCGCCTCGAGCACCGCGGGAGCCAGCCGCCACACCAGTGCGACATCGAGGAGACACCGACCGTGACATCGAAGCTGCCCACCTACCAGATCCCCGACCGCAACCTGGCGCTCGAACTCGTGCGCGTCACCGAGTCGGCCGCCATGGCCGCCGGCCCCTGGGTCGGTCGCGGTGAGAAGAACCTCGCGGACGGCGCCGCCGTCGAGGCGATGCGCACCCTCATCTCGACGGTGAGCATGAACGGCACCGTCGTCATCGGCGAGGGCGAGAAGGACGAGGCCCCGATGCTGTTCAACGGTGAGCAGGTGGGCGACGGCACGGGCCCTGACGTCGACGTCGCCGTCGACCCGATCGACGGCACGACGCTGACGGCGAAGGGCATGCCGAACGCCGTCTCCGTCCTCGCCGTCAGCGAGCGCGGCTCGATGTACGACCCGAGTGCCGTGTTCTACATGGACAAGCTCGTCACCGGCCCCGAGGCCGCGGACGTCGTCGACATCCGCCTGCCCGTCGCCGAGAACATCCGCCGCATCGCGAAGGCGAAGAACACGACGAACAACGGCGTCACGGTCGTGCTGCTCGATCGCCCGCGCCATGAGCCGCTCGCGCAGGAGATCCGCGACGCCGGCGCGCGCATCAAGTTCATCTCCGACGGCGACGTCGCCGGCGCCATCATGGCTGCCCGCCCCAACACGGGTGTCGACCTGTTGCTCGGCATCGGCGGCACGCCTGAGGGCATCATCACCGCGTGCGCGATCAAGTGCATCGGCGGCGTCATCCAGGGCCGTCTCGCGCCGAAGGACGACGAGGAGAAGCAGCGCGCCCTCGACGCGGGCCACGACGTCAATCGTGTGCTGACGACGAACGACCTCGTCCGCGGCGACAATTGCTTCTTCGTCGCGACGGGCATCACCGACGGTGAACTGCTCAAGGGTGTGCGCTACCGCGAGAACGGCTGCACGACGAGCTCGCTCGTCATGCGCAGCAAGAGCGGTACCGTACGAACCATCGAGGCCGAGCACCGCCTGAGCAAGGTGGCTGAATACGCTTCGGAGCAGTACCAGTAAGTCGGGGCAGCGCATGACGCCGGCCGCGGCGACGAGACGCCAGGAGCCGACGCATGACCCAGCCCAGTACCGCCACCACGCTCGTCATCGGTGAGGCCCTCATCGACGTCGTCCATCCTCGCGACGGCGAGAGCGCGGAACACGTCGGTGGCAGCCCGCTCAACGTCGCGGTCGGGCTGTCGCGCCTCGGCCACCCCGCCGTCCTCGCCACGCACCTCGGCGAGGACGAGCGGGGTCACCGCATCCAGCGCCTGCTCACCGACGAGGGCGTCGAGCTGACGGTCGCGAGCTTCGACCTCGACGCCACGTCGACAGCTCAGGCCCACCTCGATGACGACGGCGCCGCAACGTACGACTTCGCCATCGACTGGCCGGCGGTCACGGGCCTGCCGACGGATGTCGCGCACGTCCACACCGGCTCGATCGGCGCCTCGCTCACCCCGGGCTCCGCGTCGGTCTTCGAGGCTTTGAAGGCCGCTCACGCGTCCGCGACGACGTCGTTCGACCCGAACGTGCGCCCCTCCCTCATGGGCAGCCCCGACGACGAGCGCGAGCGCGTCGAGCAGTTCTGCGGGTACGTCGATGTCATCAAGTCCTCCGACGAGGACGCGCAGTGGCTCTACCCGGGCCGCAGCGTCGAGGAGGTCGCCGAGTTGTGGGCCGGCCTCGGGCCGCGACTCGTCATCATCACCCGCGGCGGTGACGGAGCGCACGTCCGCCTCGCCGAGAGCGGCACCTTCGAGGTGGCCGGGCGCTCCGTCGAGGTCGCCGACACCGTCGGCGCCGGCGACTCGTTCATGTCAGGGCTCATCTCGGGGCTGCTCGACCTCGGGCTGCTCGGCGGTGTCGAGGCCCGTCAGCGCCTCGCGCACGCCCGCGAGGACGACGTGCGCCCCGCCCTCGCGCGCGCCATCGCCACATCCTCGGCGACGGTGACGCGCGCCGGCTCGAACCCGCCCACGCGTGAAGAGATCGCCGGCCTCTGAGCTCGCACCAGGTCTCGACGCTTGCGCCAGTGCACCCGGCGCACAACCACGGCCCGACGGCGACACAGCACAGCCATGCCGAGCACCGTCCTTGCGAGGGCAGCGTCCTTGCAACGCAGCCCCACCGCGCAGTATTCGGATGCCGCACGAACACAGCACGAGGGCCCGCATCGTCACCGATGCGGGCCCTCGACCTCTACTGGAGCGTGACCTCAACCGATGCTCGGGGTGAACCCGAGCATGAGGCTCACATCAAACGCTCAGACGTCCGTTCCTCCGGAGATGGCGCCGCGGGCGTCACGCTCCTTGGCACGCTGCAGCGCGGCCTTGCGCTGCTTCTCCGAGTTCGCCGCGATCTGGGTGGCCTTCTCCTCGTTGCGCGTGTAGTTGTGGCCCGATTCCGGGTCGAACACGTGCATGTGTGCCGGGTCGAACGCGAACTCGACCTCGTCGCCCTCGAAGATCTGCGAGCGAGCGTCGAGGTTGACGACGAGCTGGCTGCGAGCGCCCTCACCGTCGAGGTCCTTCTCGAGCGCGTCGAGGTGCTGCTTCGCGGCCGGGTCCTGCTCGAACGGGATGTAGGCGTACTGCTCGTTGCCGAGCCACTCCGTCTGGTCGACGACGGCCTTGAACGTCGCGCCACCGGAGACCGGGTTGACCTCGGCGTCCTTGATGTACTCGGGGCGGATGCCGACGATGACGATGTCCTTGCCCGCGACGTCACGGGCGAGCTGCTCCGTCATCGGCACGGTCGCGAACGGCAGACGCAGCGTGGTGTCCTCGACCCGTGCGGGCACGAAGTTCATCGGCGGCGAGCCGATGAAGCCCGCGACGAAGAGGTTGGCGGGCTGTTCGTACAGCTCGCGCGGGCTCGCACACTGCTGCAGCACGCCCTTCTTCAGCACGGCGACGCGGTCACCGAGCGTCATGGCCTCGGTCTGGTCGTGCGTGACGTAGATCGTCGTGATGCCGAGGCGACGCTGCATGCGCGCGATCTCCGTCCGCATCTGCCCGCGCAGCTTGGCGTCGAGGTTCGACAGCGGCTCGTCGAACAGGAACGCGTCGGCGTCGCGGACGATCGCGCGGCCCATCGCGACACGCTGACGCTGACCACCGGAGAGGTTGCCGGGCTTGCGCTCGAGGTGCTCGTCGAGTTCGAGCATCTTGCTCGCCTCGCGCACCTTGCGCTGGATCTCGTCATCGCTCACCTTGCCCTTGTTGAGCCGCAGCGGGAACGCGATGTTCTCGAACACCGTCAGGTGCGGGTAGAGGGCGTAGTTCTGGAACACCATCGCGAGGTTGCGGTCGCGCGGTGCGAGGTCGTTGACGCGCTTGCCGTTGATCTCGAGGTCACCGGAGGTGATGTCCTCGAGGCCGACGACCATGCGCAGCAGCGTCGACTTACCGCAGCCGGACGGGCCGACGAGGATCATGAACTCGCCGTCGGCGATGTCGAGGCTGACGTCGTTGACGGCCGGGAATCCGTCGCCGTACTTCTTGACGATGTTCTTGAGCTGGATGCTGGACATGAGGTGTCTCTCCTAAAGAGGCGGGCGTCAGCCCTTGACGGCGCCGGAGGTGAGGCCGGAGACGATCCGACGCTGGAAGATCAGGACGAGGATGATGACGGGGATCGTCACGATGACGGCGGCCGCGGCGATGGCGCCCGTCGGCTGCGTGAACTGGCTGGCGCCGGTGAAGAAGCTCAGCGCGGCGGGCACCGTGCGGGCGTTGCCCGACGTCAGCGAGATGGCGAACACGAAGTCGTTCCACGCCGTGAAGAACGTGATGATGGCCGTCGTGAAGACACCCGGGCCGGCGAGCGGCGCGATGACCTTGCGGAACGCCTGCCACGACGTCGCACCGTCGACCTGGGCGGCCTGCTCCATCTCCCACGGGATCTGCTGGAAGAACGCGGACAGCGTCCAGATCGCCAGCGGCAGCGTCAGCGCGAGGTACGGGATGACGAGGCCGGGGATCGTGTCGAACAGCCCGATCTGACGCCACATGTTGAACAGCGGCGTCACCATCGCGATGACCGGGAAGAACGAGACGGCGAGCGCCATCGTCAGGATCATCTTCTTGCCCGGGAAGTCGAGGCGGGCGATCGCGTAGGCGCAGAACGTCGCGAGGATGACAGAGATCAGCGTGGCGAGCAGCGACACGACGATCGAGTGCCACAGCGCCGGCATGAACAGGTCGGACGCTCCCCCCTTGAGGATCAACTCGTAGTTGTCCCAGCTCGGGTGCGTCGGGAAGAAGTTGCCGAAGCTGTTCTCCTTGCCCGTCGTGTCCGTGAGGGCTGCGTCGCTCTTGAGCGACAGCGCGAAGATCCACACGAGCGGCAGCAGCGTCCAGATCATGACGGGGATGGCGAAACCGAACATCCCCCACTTGGCCTTGTTCGAGACGTTGGTTTCCATCAGTTGTTCCTCCCGGCAGCGAGGTCGACCTTGAAGCCCTTGACGAAGATCGCCGCGATGATGAGCACGCAGAGGAAGAGGATGACAGCGAGGGCAGAGCCCATGCCGATCTCCACGCGATCGATCGCTTCACGGGAGACGAGCATCGAAAGGCTCGTCGTGTCGTTGGCGCCGCCGGTCATGACGTACGGGTTGTCGAAGATGCGGAAGGCGTCGAGCGTGCGGAACAGCAGGGCGACCATGATGGCGGCCTTCATGTTCGGCAGGATCACCTTCGTGAGGCGCTGCCACCAGGTGGCGCCGTCGACCTTGGCGGCCTCCTCCATCGAGGAGTCGACCTGTGCGAGGCCCGTCAGCAGCAGCAGTGACATGAACGGCGTCGTCTTCCAGATCTCCGACAGGCAGATGACGAACAGCGAGCTGCCCCGCTGACCGAACCAGTCGTAGTCGAGCGGGAACGAGCCGAACGTCAGGGTGTGCAGCCAGTGGTTGACGAAGCCGGTGCTGACGTCGAAGCCGAACTTCCACGCGAACGCGGAGACGACCGTGATGATCGCGTACGGCAGCAGGACGACGGTGCGCAGCGTGCGTCGTGGCATGACGATCTTGTTCATGAGCATCGCGATGGCGAAGCCGAGGATCAGCTCGACGACGACCGTGACGATCGTGATGATGAGCGTCGTGCCCATGGCGTTCCAGAACAGCGAGTCCTTGAGCGCGGAGGCGTAGTTCTGGAACCACACGAACTTCTTGCCCGCCGGGTCGGTGAGGCGGTACTTGAAGAACGACAGGTACAGCGCGTTGAGGATCGGGTACAGCGTCACGAGACACATGACGACGAACGCCGGCCCCGCGAGCTTCCACCCGAGGTTGCGCTCGGCGCGTGCGCGATCGGAGAGCGGCGCCTTCTTGCGCTTCGCCCCCGTTGCGACACCGGTGGCCGCACTCTTCTCCATGGATGCAGCGGTACTCACAGCAGGGCCTTCCCCTTCAGGACGTCGAGGATGAACTTCTGGGCCTCGGCCGGAGTGTTCGGCGTCACCTTCGACGGCGGCGAGAACTGCTGCTGCAGAGCCCCGGAGATGTCACCCCAGTAGGGCGAGAGCGGACGCGGCACGGCCTTGTCCAGCGAGGTGCGGATCTGGGCGGCGATCCCGTTCGGGAAGGCCTTCTTGACGTCCGCCGAGTCGTACGAGGCCTTGCGGCTGCTCGGGTTGCCCGAGGCAACCATGTACGCCGTCGTGTTCTTCTCGTTCGTGATGCACTCCGCCGCCTGGTAGGCGAGGTCGGTGTGCTTCGAGTTCTTGCCGACGGCGAGCTGGATACCACCGAACGGAGGCGCGGCGTCGTGCGAGGCGTCGGTGCGCGGGTAGACCGCGGCCGCCACGTCCTCGGCCACCTTCGGCGCGGCCTTCTGGATGGCACCGTAGGAGTAGGGCCAGTTGACGAGGAAACCGCCGCTCGGCGACTGGAACAGCGTCAGCGACGCCGTCTCGTCGGACGAACCGATCGCGGGGCCGCCGACGCCCGACGTCGCGACCTTGTTGATGATCGACGCGGCCTTCTTGCCGGCGTCCGAGTCGAGGCCGAGCTTGATGTTCTCGTACGTCGCGCTCGGGTCCTCGACGATCTTGCCGCCGCCGCCCGCGACGAGCGCGTTGATCCACACGGCGTAGCCCTCGTAGAGCTTGCCCTGGACGCCGACGTTCGTCTTCGTCTTCTTCGCGGCGTCGATGACCTGATCCCACGTCACCGGCTTGCTCATGTCGAGACCGGCCTTCTGCGCGACCGACTTCTTGTACCAGAGCAGCTGCGTGTTCGCCCAGAACGGCACGGACGTCAGCTTGCCCTTGTACATCGAGGCGTCGATGGAGCTCTGGACGCGGTCCTCCGTGAAGTTCTTCTGCATCGACTCCGGCACGGGCGCGAGGTAGCCCGCAGCAGCGAACTCGGTGACGAACGCCGGGTCGGTGCTCATGAGGTCCATCGAGCTGTCGCCCGCGGCGAGGCGACGCAGCAGCTGCGTGCGCTGGTCGGAGGCCGAGTTCGGCAGCAGCTCGACCTTGATCTTGTACTTGCCGCCGGAGGCCTTCGTGCAGTTCGCGGCGAGTGTGGCCTGGCCACCCTTGGAGGCGTCGGAGTTGCCGACGTCCGGGTTGATGTACCAGGTCAGCGTGGGCGTGCCGCCCCCGCTGTCGCCACCGCACCCGGCGAGCGCGGTCGTCGCGAGCATCGCCATCGATGCTGCGGCAGCCACTCGCCTGCGTGACTTGGATGTGTTCATGAACACCGCTCCATCCTTGTTAATCGACAACTCATCATCCACGCACGCTGTGATGGACGCCATACTTGCACCGCCAGGGAGACCAAACGGTTATTGAGCCGTTACACGATCGCGCGATCAGGGGTGCTACGTTCGCCCTCCCCGCCTGCGATCTGCGTCCACATCTGCGATTTTCGTCAGCATTCACACCCCACCCGCGCATGCCCTGACGGCGGCGCCGCCGGCTCGTCGGGCCGCAGCCGCGTCGCGCTCCGATAGTCTCCACGCATGGCTGATTTCGCGTACTCCGACCTGCTGCCCACCGGCGAGGACACGACCACCTACCGCAAGCTGACGAGCGACGGGGTGCGCACGCTCGAGGGCCCCGGCGGGCGTACCTTCCTCGAGGTCGACCCCTCGGCCCTGGAGACGTTGTCGGCCACCGCGATGCACGACATCGCGCACTATCTGCGTACGTCTCACCTCGCGCAGCTGCGCAAGATCCTCGACGACCCCGAGGCGAGCAACAACGACAAGTTCGTCGCGCTCGACCTGCTCAAGAACGCGAACATCGCGGCGGCGGGCGTCCTGCCCATGTGTCAGGACACGGGCACGGCGATCGTCATGGGCAAGAAGGGTTCGCAGGTGCTCGTCGCGCGTGACGAACACCACCCCGCGCCCGACGAGGCGTCGCTCGCGAAGGGCGTCTACGACGCGTACACGAAACTCAATCTGCGCTACAGCCAGATGGCACCGCTGACGATGTGGGACGAGAAGAACACCGGCTCGAACCTGCCCGCGCAGATCGAGATCTACGCCGACAGCCAGCCGGGCCACGAGACCACCTACAAGTTCCTCTTCATGGCCAAGGGCGGGGGCAGCGCCAACAAGTCGTTCCTGCACCAGGAGACGAAGGCGATCCTCAACCCCAAGCGCATGCTCGAGTTCCTCGACGAGAAGCTGCGCAGCCTCGGCACCGCCGCGTGCCCGCCGTACCACCTCGCCGTCGTCATCGGCGGCACGAGCGCCGAGTTCGCGCTCAAGACCGCGAAGTACGCGAGCGCGAAGTACCTCGACGAGCTGCCGACGTCCGGTGACGCCGCCACCGGCCACGGCTTCCGCGACCCGGAGCTCGAGGAGCAGATCCTCGAACTGACGCGCAACTTCGGCATCGGCGCGCAGTTCGGCGGCAAGTACTTCTGTCACGACGTGCGCGTCGTCCGCCTCCCGCGCCACGGCGCGTCGCTGCCCGTCGCGATCGCCGTCAGCTGCTCGGCCGACCGTCAGGTGCTCGGCAAGATCACGCGCGAGGGCGTGTTCATCGAGCAGCTCGAGACCGACCCGGCGCAGTTCCTGCCCGACGTCACCGAGGCGCACCTCATCGAGAGCGGCGACGAGGCAACCGGCGCGGGCTCGACCGGCAAGGGCGCCGCCGTCGACATCGACCTGAGCCGCCCGATGGACGAGATCCGCGCCGAGCTGAGCAAGCATCCCGTCAAGACTCGCCTTTCGCTGACGGGGACGCTCGTCGTCGCGCGCGACATCGCGCACGCGAAGATCAAGGAGCGCCTCGACGCCGGCGAGGAGATGCCGCAGTACCTCAAGGACCACCCGGTCTACTACGCAGGCCCCGCGAAGACGCCGGAGGGCATGGCGTCCGGTTCGTTCGGGCCGACGACGGCCGGGCGCATGGATTCGTACGTCAAGCAGTTCCAGGCCGCCGGCGGCTCGATGGTGATGCTCGCCAAGGGCAACCGCAGCGCCCAGGTGACGGAGGCCTGCCAGGAGTACGGCGGGTTCTACCTCGGCTCGATCGGCGGCCCGGCCGCGCGTCTCGCCCTCGACTGCATCAAGAAGGTCGAGGTGCTCGAATACCCTGAGCTCGGCATGGAGGCCGTGTGGAAGATCGAGGTCGAGAACTTCCCCGCGTTCATCGTCGTCGACGACAAGGGCAACGACTTCTTCGCCGCCACGGCGAAGCCCACCGCCATGACCATCACCACCCGCCCCGGCCTGAGCTGACGGCGCCGACGTCATCACCAAGGAGCCACCATGAGCAGCACCCTCACGCCGCAGCAGGCCTGGGACACCCTCGTCGAGGGCAACCGACGCTTCGTCTCCGGCACGACGCAGCGCCCGCACAGTGACGGCGAGCGCCGGCGCGAGCTCGTCGCCGGGCAGGCACCCCAGGCCGTCATCTTCGGGTGCGGCGACTCCCGCGTGCCGGCCGAGATGATCTTCGACCAGGGCCTCGGCGATCTGTTCGTCGTGCGCACCGCGGGCCACGTGCTTGACCCCAGCGTGCTCGGCTCGATCGAGTTCGGCACCGAGGTGCTGCGCGCACCGCTCGTCGTCGTGCTCGCGCACAAGAGCTGCGGCGCCATCAACGCGACGCTCGCCGCCGAGGAGACCGGCGACATGCCGCCGGGGTACCTCCACACGATCATCGAGCGCGTCATGCCGTCGATCCTGCACGGGCGCAAGCACGGGCTGACGACCGGCGAGCAGTTCGAGGCCGAGCATGCCCGGGCGACGAGCGAGCTCCTCCCCCAGCGCAGTCAGCTGATCCGTGATCGCATCGACGCCGGCCGGCTCGCCGTCGTCGCCGTGCACTACGACATCGGTGAGGGCGAGGCGCACGTCGTCGGCACCCTGGGTGACATCACGGCCTGATCGTCCGCCGCTGTCGCCATGCCGCCACCCCCAGCGGGTGGCGGCACGCCTGATGTCGCGGCACGCACAGGCTGCTGTGCGCCCCTCCCGGGCCACTCGCACACTCCGGGGCCTCGGGAGGGCCCGCAGGGACGTTCGGCCCTGACGCGGCGGGCCGGCTCGGCCTACCGTCAGTGGTGACCCGACGTCTCGTCCGGGAACCCGCCGACGAAATGAGCCGTCATGCCCAAGCCCGCCGTTCGCGTTGCCGTCAGCGGAGCCGCTGGCGCCATCGGTTACAGCCTCCTCTTCCGCATCGCCGCGGGTGAACTGCTCGGCCCCGACCAGCCCGTAGAGCTGCGCCTGCTCGAGGTCGACGAAGCGCTCCGCAAGCTGGAGGGCACCGTCATGGAGCTGCAGGACTGCGCGTTCCCAATGCTCGCAGGCACGGAGACCGGCTCCGACGCGCGCCGCATGTTCGACGGCGTCAGTCACGCGCTGCTCGTCGGCGCGAAGCCGCGCGGGCCGGGCATGGAGCGCGGCGACCTGCTCGAGGTCAACGGCCACATCTTCGGCCCGCAGGGAGAGGCGCTCAACGACGCTGCCGCCGATGAAGTGCAGGTCACCGTCACCGGCAACCCGGCGAACACGAACTGCCTCATCGCGATGCATGCGGCACGTGACATCCCGAACGAACGCTTCAGCGCGCTGACGCGCCTCGACCAGAACCGCGCCGTCGCGCAGCTCGCCGCGAAGACGGGTGCGAGCGTCACCGACATCCACGACGTCATCATCTGGGGCAACCACAGCGCGACGCAGTACCCGGACGTCACGCACGCGACGATCCACGGCCGTGCCGCGCGCCTCGAGGTGGGCGATGACGCCTGGCTCAACGACGTCTTCATCCCGACGGTCGCGAAGCGCGGCGCCGCGATCATCGACGCCCGAGGCGCGTCGTCAGCGGCGAGCGCCGCGAGCGCGACGATCGATCACGCCCGCGACTGGGCTCTCGGCACCGACCAGATCGTCTCCATGGCCGTGCCGTCGGACGGCTCCTACGGTGTGCCCGAGGGGCTCGTGTCGAGCTTCCCCGTCACCGTCACCGAGCGCGCCTGGCGGATCGTTCCCGACCTCACGATCGACGAGTTCAGCCGCACCCGCATCGACGCGAGCGTCGCCGAGCTCGAGAGCGAGCGCGACGCCGTCCGCGCACTCGGGCTCATCTGAGCCCAACGACTCGCGGCGGCGCGTCAGGAGACCAGGGGGTTCCTGACGCGCCGACGTGCATCCCACGAACAGTAGGGCCCGAGCGACCGGGGCCGTCTGACGTAGCCGGCACGACTGGTGAACTGCAGGACGTCACAGCGTCATGACGAGCTATCGACGAACCTCACCATCCGGTCGAACGCCTCGTCGAGCTCATCGCTCGCGACAGCGAGGCTCATCCGCATGAACCGCTGCCCGTCGACGGGGTCGAAGTCGATCCCGGGGGTGATGGCGACGCCCGTCGCGGCGAGCACGTCGGCGCACCAGCGCGCGGAGTCGTCGGTGAGGTGCGCGACGTCGCACCAGGCGTAGAACGCGCCGTCCGGTGGCGCGTAGGTCGTCACCCCGATCTCGGGAAGGCGCCGCTGCACCAACTCACGATTGCGCCGGTACGTCTCGACGTGCTCCTCCAGCTCACCGCGTGCCGCCTCGCCGAGGGCCGCGAGCGCCGCATGCTGTGACACGACCGGCGGGCAGATCGTGAGATTCGAGGCGAGAATGGCGACGCGTCGGCGCAGGTGCGTGGGCACGAGCATCCACCCGACGCGCCAACCCGTCATCGAGAAGAACTTCGACACCGAACCGATGACGGCGCCCTGGCGCGACGTCTGCCACGCGCTCGACGTCGCGCGCCCGAACGAGATGCCGTGGTAGATCTCGTCGCTGACGAGCAGCACGCCGTGCGCGTCGCACCAGCGCGCGATGGCTGCGAGTTCGTCAGCGTCGATGATCGTGCCCGTCGGGTTGGCGGGGCTCGCGACGACGAGCCCCTTCGGCGCGGCGCCGCGCGCGACACGTTCCGCCTCGAGCATCGCGACGGTGGGTTGGTAGCGCACCTCGGCGCCGCACGCGAGCTCCACGACGGACGTCCCCAGCGCCCGCAGCGTGTTGCGGTAGGCGGGGTAGCCCGGGCGGGTCATCCACACCTCGTCGCCGCCGTCGAACGCAGCGAGGAACAGCAGCGTGAACGCGCCCGACGACCCGGTCGTGACGACGACGTCGTCAGCACTCACGTCGTCGACGCCGAGGCCGCGGTGATACGCGGCGATCGCCTCACGCAGCGGCCGGATGCCGACCGTCTCGGTGTACCCGAGCGCATCGGCCTCGATCGCCGCGACGGCCGCCTCCCGGGCTGCGCGCGGCGCGCCCGTCGAGGGCTGGCCGGCGCACAGGCTGATGACGTCGCCGTGCGTACGCTGACGTTCCGCTGCCGCGGCGAGCACCTCCATGACGTGGAACGGCTCGACGTCGCTGCGTCGACTCGGCTGGGCGGCTGGCAGGCTCATGCCTGCCACTGTGACACACCCCGCACGCGTGACGGCCGTCGGCGCTGTCCGTCAGCTCCCGTCGACAACTCGCCGGGCCACCACACGACTGGGAGGCACACGACTGCGCCCAGATGCACCAGGGTGCATCTGGGCGCAGGACGAAAGCGCGCAGCCGGCAGTTCAGTCGATCGACAGCTCGCGCTTGACGACGTCGGCGAGGTGCGTCGCGACGGCCTGCGCGCGTTCGGCGGTGTCGGCCTCGACCATGACGCGCACGACCGGTTCGGTGCCCGACTTGCGCAGCAGCACGCGCCCGGCGCCGGCGAGGTCGCTCTCGGCGGCGCGCACAGCGGCCTGCACGCCGTCGTGCGAATCGACGGCCGACTTGTCGACGCCCTTGACGTTGATGAGCTTCTGCGGCATCCGCTGCATGACGGCGCCGAGCTGGGCGAGCGAGCGCCCACTCGAGGCCACGCGGGCAGCAAGGAGCAGGCCCGTGAGCACGCCGTCACCGGTCGTGCCGTGATCGAGTGCGATGACGTGCCCCGACTGCTCGCCCCCGAGCGAGTACGACCCGCGGCGCATCTCCTCGAGCACGTAGCGGTCGCCGACACCGGTCTGCTTGACGGCGATGCCCTCGCGCTCCATCGCCTTGATCATGCCGAGGTTGCTCATGACCGTCGCGACGAGCGTGTCCTCGGCGAGCACGCCGCGCTCCTTGAGGTCGAGCGCGAGGATCGCCATGATCTGGTCACCGTCGACCACCTCACCCGTTCCGTCGACGGCGAGGCAGCGGTCCGCGTCACCGTCGAAGGCCACACCGAAGTCGGCTCCATTCGCGACGACCGCTTCCTGCAGCTTCTCCAGGTGCGTCGAGCCGTAGCCGTCGTTGATGTTGAGCCCGTCCGGCGTCGCACCGATGACGACGACGTCCGCGCCCGCGCGGCGGAACACCTCGGGCCCGACGACGGAGGCCGCGCCGTGCGCGCAGTCGACGACGATCTTGAGGCCCTCGAGGCGGTGCGGAAGCGCGCCGAGCAGGTGACCGATGTACTTCTCACCGCCCTCGGCGTAGGAATGCACACGCCCGACCGACGCACCCGTCGGACGCTCGTACTCCTCATGCAGGTGCGCCTCGATCGCATCCTCGAGCGCGTCGGGCAGCTTGTGGCCGCCGCGGCTGAAGAACTTGATGCCGTTGTCGGGCATCGCGTTGTGCGAGGCCGACAGCATCGCGCCGAGGTCGGCGTTCATCGTCGCCGTCAGGTAGGCGATGGCCGGCGTCGGCAGCACGCCCGCGTCGTAGACGTCGACGCCCGCGCTCGCGAGCCCGGCGACGGTGGCCGCACCGAGGAACTCCCCCGACGCGCGCGGGTCGCGTCCGACGACGGCGACAGGACGCTCGTGATCGGCCGAGACCTCCCCGGCCTCGACGAGTACCCGTGCTGCTGCGACGGACAGCCCGAGTGCGAGCTCTGCCGTGACGTCCTGGTTGGCGACGCCACGCACACCGTCAGTGCCGAACATGCGGCCCATGTGCCCCTCCTGAGGTCTTCGGAATCTCTCTCCACAATACGCGGCGGTACGCGAATCGCTCCGCACCCGGCGCATGGGCCGGATACGGAGCGATTCGAGCAGTGCAGCGCGTGGATCAGCGCTTGCTGAACTGCGACGCCTTGCGGGCCTTCTTGAGACCGGCCTTCTTGCGCTCCGGAACGCGTGCGTCACGCGTGAGGAAGCCGGCCTTCTTGAGGATCGGACGGTTCAGCTCTTCGTCGACGCCGTTCAGCGAACGGGCGACGCCGAGGCGAACGGCACCGGCCTGGCCCGAGGGGCCACCGCCGTGCACGCGCACGAGGACGTCGTACGCACCGTCCAGCTCGAGCACCGTGAGGGGCTCGTTGACGATCTGCTGGTGCACCTTGTTCGGGAAGTACTCCTCGAGGGTGCGGCCGTTGATCTTCCACTCGCCCGTACCGGGGACGATGCGGACGCGGGCGATAGCCTGCTTGCGGCGGCCGGTCGCGGCGCCGGGCGCGGAAGCGGACGGGCGACGAACCTCGCCGTTCTCGCCGACGGGGCCGGTCGACTCGCTCGTGTATTCGGTCAGCTGCGGCTCGTCCGTCTCGAGGACGTCGAGCTCAACGTTCTGGTCTGCCACGGTTCTCCTAAGAATTCAGCAGCGCGCGCGATTACTGCGCGACCTGGGTGATCTCGAACGGCTTGGGCTGCTGCGCGGCGTGCGGGTGTTCGGCACCGCGGTACACCTTGAGCTTGGCGATCTGGGCGCGGCCCAGCTTCGTCTTGGGCAGCATGCCTCGGACGGCCTTCTCGACGGCCTTCTCCGGGTCCTTCGCCATGAGCTCCGTGTAGGAGGTCGAGGTCAGACCGCCGGGGAAGCCCGAGTGACGGTAGGCCTTCTTCTTCTCGAGCTTGGCGCCGGTGAGGGCGACCTTGTCGGCGTTGATGATGATGACGAAGTCACCGGTGTCGATGTGCGGCGCAAACGTGGGCTTGTGCTTGCCACGCAGCAGCGATGCAGTCTGGGACGCGAGGCGACCCAGAACGACGTCGGTGGCGTCGATGACGTGCCAGGTGCGGTCAGCCTGAGCCGACTCCTGGTTGGGGGTGAACGTACGCACGGTCGTTCCCTTCGTTCTGTCGTTGACGATGGGCGGCCACTTCGTGCGCGGTCACCGCCCGGGCGACAGCCCGCATGCGACCAGCTGCGACGAAGCAACAGTCATCCAGTCTACGGCAGATGCACACCCGGTCGAAATTGTGCAGTCATGACGTATCCCCTTGCGCCGCAATGTCTTTCACGGATCGCCACACCCGTCGATCGACGCACTCCGGGTCGATCGCACAACAATTGTGCAAAATGGACGCCTCCGTCGTCGCGCTGTCGACTCCGGTAGCCTCGGGCCATGAACACGGCCGCGGGCAGCGACCCCTACCGCGTCATCGCCCATCCGATGCGTTCGCGCATCCTCGCCCACCTGCGTCTGCACGGCGGTTCGACGTCTGCCGAACTGGCCCGAGCCCTCGGCACGCACACCGGGGCGACGAGCTACCACGTGCGCGTGCTCGAGAGCGCAGGCCTCGTCGAGGACACCGGGCTCGGCAACGCGAAGACGCGCGTCTGGGCTCTCGTCGACGAATCGGACGACACCGATGACGCGAATCCCAGCGATGCCCTCGAGTTCCTCGACGACGCCGACGCCGACGACGCGCGCTGGCTCGAGCACGACTTCATCACGCACGTCAGTGAGCGCGCCCACGCCTGGGTCGACGAGCAGGACGCCTGGCCCTACGTGTGGCAGGACGAGTGCCGCGCATTCGACTCCCCCGTCCTCGTGAGCGAGGAGCAGATGAGCGCTCTGCGCTCCGAGATGGAGGCGCTTCTTACGCGGTATCGCCGAGCCGGCGCAGGCACCCCGGGTGCGCGACGGGTCGCCGTCACCGTCGTCCCGCTGCCGTTGCCGAACGTCACGTGAGCACTGGCCCAGGCGAGCTCCATGACCGGCCGATGAATGCGAGCGAACGGGCCGAATCCGTGCGTCCGGCCACTCCGCTCGCATTCACCGCGTTGACGTCGAGGCAACGGTCGCGATGGGCTCAGGATGCCCCATCGAGGTCAGCCGCCGAACGCATGACGCGCGACGCCGCATCGCGCGCCGCGAACTGATCGGGGCTCGGGTAGCTGACCTCCTCGAGGCACAGCCCGTGCGGCGGCATCACGACGACGCCCGGGTCGCGTCGCCCCGCCGTCAGCACCTGCGCGGGCCAGTCGATCGGGCGACGCCCCTCCCCCACGGGCACGACGCCGCCGATGAGGGCCCGCACCATCGAGTGGCAGAACGCGTCGGCCTCCAACCGCGCGGTTAGCACGCCGTCCGCCTCGCGCGTCCACGCGTAGTCGAGCAGCGTGCGGATCGTCGTCGCACCCTCGCGGGGCTTGCAGTAGGCCGCGAAGTCGTGCAACCCGATGAGCAGGGCCGACGCGGCGTTCATCGCGTCGACGTCCAGGGTTCGCTTGACGACGACGGTGTCGCGCCGGCGAAGCGGGTCGAGGCGCGCCGCATCGTCGAGCAGGCGATAGCTGTAGCGGCGCTTCAGCGCCGAGAAGCGAGCATCGAAACTCGCGGGCTGCTCACTGGCGGCCTTGACGACGACGTCCCCCGCCAGGACGCCGTTGAGGCGCGTGACGAGCGCCTGCGCGGGCGCACGCTCGCTTCGCCCCGGCAGCGCAGCCCACGCGTCGGCGTCGATGTCGCCGTGGCACACCCCACCGCGCGCGTGGACGCCGGCGTCGGTGCGCCCGGCCACCGTCAGCCGGACGTCCTCGCGGCGCAGGACGCGCGTGAGCGCACCCGTCAGTTCTTCCTCGACAGTGCGACGTCCGGGCTGGCGGGCCCACCCCGAGAAGTCGGTGCCGTCGTAGGCGAAGTCGATCCTGAAACGCATGCCGCCCAACCTATCCCGCGAACTCGAGCCCGGACGCGACGATGCCCGCCTCCCCCGAGGAGGAAGCGGGCATCGTGCGTGACAGGTCGATCAGGCGTCGCCGTCAGCCTTCGAGGCACCGCCGGACGTCTCCGTCGCGGCAGGGGTCTCGGGCGTGACGTCCGCTGCCGGAGCGGCCGCAGCGTCTTCCTTGACCGCGCGCTGCGTGGCGGCCTCGGCCTCCTTGACCGTCGACTGCTTCGCGGAGTAGGCCTCGCGAACCAGTTCGATGACGACCATGGGGGCGTTGTCGCCCTTGCGCGGCGCGATCTTGGTGATGCGCGTGTAGCCGCCGGGACGCTCGGCCATGTCGGGTGCGATCTCCGTGAAGAGACGGTGCACGGCCGACTTGTCCGAGATCTTGCGCATCACGCGTCGACGCGAGGCGAGGTCGCCGCGCTTGCCGAACGAGATGAGGCGCTCGGCGTACGGACGCAGGCGCTTGGCCTTCGCCTCCGTCGTCGTGACGCGGTCGTGGGTGAACAGCTGAGTGGCCATGTTGGCCATGATCAGCCGCTCGTGCGACGGGCTGCCGCCGACGCGGGCGCCCTTCGTGGGGGTAGGCATGTTTTCTCCTTGGTCTACCGGTCAGCTGCGAGAATGCTCAACTCAGCGAGCAGGCTCACCGCTGTACCGAAAAGCTGCTCAGTACTGCTCGTCCTCGGCGAGGTCCGCGCCGTCGGCGTCCTCGTCGTAGCGGTCGGCGATGACGCTGGCGTCGAACCCGGGCGGGCTGTCCTTCAGCTGAAGGCCCATGTCGCGCAGCTTGTCGGCGACCTCGTGGATCGACTTCGAACCGAAGTTGCGAATGTCGAGCAGGTCGGCCTCGCTGCGGGACACGAGTTCACCCACGGTGTGGATGCCCTCGCGCTTGAGGCAGTTGTAGGAGCGGACGGTGAGGTCGAGGTCCTCGATCGGCAGAGCGAGGTCCTCGGCGAGCGCTGCGTCGGTCGGGGACGGACCCATGTCGATGCCCTCGGCCTCGACGTTGAGCTCGCGCGCGAGACCGAACAGCTCGACGAGCGTGGAGCCGGCCGAAGCCATGGCGTCACGCGGGGCCATCGAGTTCTTCGTCTCGACGTCGACGATGAGCTTGTCGAAGTCGGTGCGCTGCTCGACACGCGTGGCCTCGACCTTGTAGGTCACGGCCAGCACCGGCGAGTAGATGGAGTCGACCGGGATGCGGCCGATCTCCTGCTCCGCCGACTTGTTCAGCGCCGCCGAGACGTAGCCGCGGCCGCGCTCGACCGTCAGCTCCATCTCGATGCTGCCCTTGTCGTTCAGCGTCGCGATCTCGAGGTCGGGGTTGTGCACCTCGACACCGGCCGGGGGCGCGATGTCAGCAGCGGTGACGACACCCGCGCCCTGCTTGCGCAGGTACATCACGACGGGCTCGTCGTGCTCCGAGGAGACGACCAGACCCTTGATGTTGAGGATGACCTCGGTGACGTCTTCCTTGACGCCGGGGATCGTCGAGAACTCGTGCTGGACGCCGTCGATGCGGATGCTGGTGACGGCGGCACCCGGGATGCTCGAGAGCAGGGTGCGGCGGAGCGAGTTGCCGAGCGTGTAGCCGAAACCCGGCTCCAGGGGCTCGATGACGAACCGCGAACGGCTCTCGGAAACCACGTCCTCGGAGAGCGTGGGGCGCTGTGCGATGAGCACTCTCGTTGTCCTTTCCTACGGCGACCACTATTTGACGCCGGGTGAACGAGCAGGAATCGAGTCCTGCGCCGGTGCGAGCTCTGTCTCTCGGACCGGCAGGTGGAAGGTGGCGCCTCACGCGGCGCGAAGCGCCACCTTCCGATGCGAAGCTCGGATCAGTTCTTCGAGTAGAGCTCGACGATGAGCTGCTCGGTGAGCTGGCTGTCGATCTGCTCGCGCGTCGGGAGCTGGTGGATCAGCACCTGCAGCGTGCCCGGGACGACGTGCAGCCACGCCGGAACGGGACGCTCGCCGAACGTCTCGCGAGCGAGCTGGATCGGGAACGCCTCGCGCGACTTCTCACGGACCGTGATGATGTCGTACTGCTCGACGCGGTAGGACGGGACGTCGACGCGCACGCCGTTGACCTCGAAGTGACCGTGCGTGACGAGCTGGCGAGCAGCGCGACGCGTGCGGGCGAGGCCGGCGCGGTAGATGACGTTGTCGAGGCGGGACTCGAGGATGATGAGCAGGTTCTCACCGGTCTTGCCGGGGCGGCGCGCCGCCTCCTTGTAGTACCGGACGAACTGCTTCTCCATGACGCCGTAGGTGAAGCGGGCCTTCTGCTTCTCCTGCAGCTGGTGGAGGTACTCCTTCTCCTGGATTCGACCGCGGCCGTGCTGGCCGGGCGGGAAGGGGCGCATCTCGAAGTTCTTGTCACCACCGACGAGGTCGGTCTTGAGTCGACGCGACTTCTTGGTGATCGGGCCGGTGTAACGGGCCATGTGGGGTGTCTCCTAGTTCGTCTTCGTTCGCGGTGTCTGGGTGATCAGACGCGGCGACGCTTGGGCGGGCGGACGCCGTTGTGCGGCGTGGGCGTGACATCGCTGATCGCGCCGACCTCGAGGCCGGTCGCGGTGAGCGAGCGGATGGCGGTCTCACGACCGGAACCCGGGCCCTTGACGAAGACGTCGACCTTGCGCATGCCGTGGTCCATGGCACGACGCGCAGCGGCCTCGGCGGCCATCTGCGCTGCGTAGGGGGTCGACTTGCGGGAGCCCTTGAAGCCGACCTGGCCGGCGGACGCCCACGAGATCACGGCGCCGGTGGGGTCCGTGATGGAAACGATGGTGTTGTTGAACGTGCTCTTGATGTGGGCCTGGCCCGCAGCAACGTTCTTCTTCTCCTTGCGGCGCACCTTCTTGGCGCCCGCGGCCATACGGCTCTTGGGAGGCATAGTTCGAATCTCCTGTTTCGACGCTCAGTTGAGGAAGTAGTCGTGATCAGCCGAAGCTGCTCGACTCACTTGGCCTTCTTCTTGCCGGCCACGGTGCGCTTCGGGCCCTTGCGGGTACGAGCGTTCGTCTTGGTGCGCTGACCGTGCACGGGCAGGCCACGGCGGTGGCGCAGACCCTCGTAGCTTCCGATCTCCACCTTGCGGCGGATGTCGGCGGCGATCTCACGGCGCAGGTCACCTTCGAGGCGGAAGCTTGCCTCGAGGTGGTCACGCAGCTTGACGAGTTCTTCCTCGGTGAGGTCGCGGACGCGCGTGTCCGGGTTGACGCCGGTCGCGGCCAGCGTCTCCTGGGCACGGGTACGCCCGACGCCGAAGATGTAGGTGAGGCCGACCTCGACGCGCTTCTCGCGCGGCAGGTCGACACCGATGAGACGTGCCATGTGTTCTCCTGATCATGAGCGGAGGTCTGGGGCAGCACCGTTCCCGCTATGGCGTGAGCCTCGATGCTCGTGATGAGCGGTGGGACTCGCGGGTCCTCGGCCTCCGCGCCGAGGGTGACGTCCACTGGCGTGTCTCTGGATCAGATCGCTCTGAGAGATCTCGACGATTCATCCTGTCGGATCCTCGTCAGAGCCCAGTGGGGCCGGGTGCTGCAGTTTTCATGTGTTGCGTCCTGGTGAAGACGCTGTGAGCTGGTGCTCGGTGGATCAGCCCTGGCGCTGCTTGTGGCGCAGGTTCTCGCAGATCACCATGACTCGGCCGTTGCGGCGAATCACCTTGCACTTGTCACAGATCTTCTTGACGCTCGGCTGAACCTTCATCTGCCTGCTGTCTTGTCGATCGCGCTCTCGACACACCGACACGCTGCGACCATGCGGACGCAGCGCGGGGAGCGAGAACTGGGTTGAATCAGCGGTAACGGAAGACGATACGGCCGCGGGTCAGGTCATAGGGCGAGAGCTCGACGACGACCCGGTCCTCGGGGAGGATCCGGATGTAGTGCTGACGCATCTTGCCCGAGATGTGAGCGAGAACCTTGTGACCGTTCGTGAGCTCGACCCGGAACATCGCGTTCGGGAGAGCCTCGACGATCGTGCCCTCGATCTCGATGACACCGTCCTTCTTGGCCATAGCCTCCGCATTTCGCTTCACGAAACCGCCCCGGATGGGCGGAATCTGTTGGCCGGCCCGTCGCACCGCGTGACGCTGGGCGTCACCTACCACGACAGACCGTCCCTCAGTCTACGAGACGCGCACGGCTTCCCCAAATCGCGTCGACCCACCTCCAGTCCGATGAGAGGGGCTCGAGCGACGGCGACCTCGACGGCGCCGCGTCCACGTGGGCCCTCAGTCGTCGAGGCCGCCGTACAACCCGAGCGGCTCGAGACGCGAACGTCCGCCGTCCTGCGCCGTCAGCACCCACAGGCCCCGCTCCGTCACCGCCACGGTGTGCTCGAAGTGCGCGGCGAGGGAGCCGTCGTCGGTCTTGACGGTCCAACCGTCGGCGAGCTCGTGCGTCTCGTACGTGCCGAGTGTGACCATCGGCTCAACGGCGACGACGAGACCGGGCTTCACCTTGGGCAGCCGCTCTGGCACCTCTTCGTTGTAGACCGTCGGCTCCTGGTGCAGCTCGCGCCCGATGCCGTGCCCCGTGTACCCGTCCACGATCTCGAAGTCAGCCAGCGCGCCGAGGTGAATGCGCAGGCAGTCCTCGACCGACGTGCCGACGTCATTGAGTCGGTGGCCTGGGATCACCGAGGTGATGCCGTGCCACATCGACAGCTCGGTGCTGAGCACGAGCGCTGCAACGGGATCCCCCTCGCCTGTCGCGACGACATCCTCGACGCCGAACTGCGCCCCCTCACCCGCATGCCGCGCCGCCACGCGGGTCGCGCCCACCGGCGACGACTCGTCGGCCCCGACGACGAACGTCAGCGCCGAATCGCCGTGCCACCCGTCGACGATCGCACCGCAGTCGAGCGACACGACATCACCGTCGTGGAGCACACGCTCCCCCGGGATGCCATGGACCACCTCGTCGTTGACCGAGATGCACAACGTGGCAGGAAAGCCGTGGTACCCGAGGAACGACGGCGTCGCACCGCGTTCGAGCATGTGGGCGTGGGCGATGGCGTCGACGTCCTTCGTCGTCATGCCCGCGCGCGTTCCGAGTGCCGACGCGCGAAGCGCCGAGCCGGTCACGAGACCGGCCCGGCGCATCGCGCGGATGTCGTCACTCGACTTGAAATCCAGTCGGGTGCGTCCGAACATCAGTTCTTCGCCGCCACCTCGTCGAGGGCGGCGTTGATGCGCGCCTCGACCTCATCGATCGAACCCATGCCGTCGACCTGGACGAGGAGGCCACGCTCGGTGTAGGCGGCGGCCAGCGGCGCCGTCTCGCGCACGTAGAGCTCCTGACGCTCGCGGATGACCTCTTCGGTGTCGTCCGCACGGCCCGACGTCTCGGCGCGCTTGAGCAGGCGCTGCACGAGCTCCTCGCCATCGACGGTGAGTTCCAGGGCCGCGTCGAGGGCCTGGCCCTTCGCCGCGAGCATCTCCTCGAGCGCGACGACCTGGCCCGCGGTGCGCGGGTATCCGTCGAGCAGGAAGCCGTTCGCGGCGTCCGCCTCGTCGAGACGGTTCTTGACGATCTCGTTCGTGATCTCGTCCGTGACGTAACCGCCGGAGGCCAAGATGTCCTTGACCTTGAGACCCAGCTCGGTCTCGTTCTTGATGTTGGTGCGGAAGATATCGCCGGTCGAGATGTGCGGGATGCCCCGACTTTCGGCCAGACGCTCCGCCTGCGTTCCCTTGCCTGCCCCGGGGGGTCCGAGAATGATGAGTCGCATTACCGCAAGAACCCTTCGTAGTTGTGCTGTTGCAGCTTGGAGTCGACCTGCTTGACGGTCTCCAGACCCACGCCGACGAGGATGAGGATGGACGCGCCACCGAACGGAACGTTCTGGTTCGCGTCGAAGAGCGCCAGCGCGATCAGGGGTAGCAGCGCGAGGAACGCGATGTAGATGGCGCCGACGGTGGTGATGCGCGTCAGGACGTAGTTGAGGTACTTGGCCGTCGCGGAGCCGGCGCGAACGCCCGGAATGAAGCTGCCGGCCTGCTTGAGGTTGTCCGCCACCTCGTCGGGCTGGTAGGTGATCGACACGTAGAAGAACGTGAAGAACAGGATCAGGACCGTGTAGATCGCCATGTAGACGGGGTGGTCGCCGCGCGCCAGGTAGGTGTTGATCCACTGCGCCCAACCGGGCGGATTCGTCTTGTTCGCCGCGAACTGCGAAACCATGACGGGCAGGGAGAGCAAGGACGTCGCGAAGATGATCGGGATGACGTTGGCCATGTTGACCTTCAGCGGGATGTACGTCGTCGTCCCGCCGTAGGAGCGACGTCCGACCATGCGCTTCGCGTATTGGACGGGGATGCGTCGCTGGCTGTTCTCCACGAAAACGACGGCGGTCGTCACGGCCAAGCACATGATGACCACGGCGATGAAACGCCCCCAGCCCTGGTTGTGGATCGCCCACAGACTCTGGGGCACGCGAGCGGCAACGGCGGTCAGGATGAGCAGCGACATACCGTTGCCGATACCCCGTTCCGTCACCTGCTCACCGAGCCACATGATGAGGCCGGTGCCGGCCGTCAGGGTCAGAATCATGAGCAGGACGGTCGGGATCGAGTCGTCCGTCATGATCGTCGAACACGTGGTCGGGCTACCACCGAGAATCGTCCACGGGCTACGAGCGGCGGTGATGAGCGTCGAACTCTGCAGGAGCGCTAGCGCGATCGCGAGATAGCGGGTGTACTGCGTCATCTTCGCCTGCCCGCTCTGGCCCTCCTTCTTGAGTGTCTCGAAACGCGGGATGACGACCGTCAACAACTGAATGATGATCGACGCGGTGATGTAGGGCATGATGCCGAGCGCGAAGATCGACAGCTGGAGCAGCGCGCCACCTGAGAACAGGTTCGCGAGCCCGAGGAGGCTGTTCGAACCACCGGCCGCGGCCTGACACTTGGCCACGAGATCGAAGCTGATCCCCGGCGTCGGAATGTGCGAACCGAGCCGGAACAACGCCATGATGGCCAGCGTGAACAGGATCTTGTTGCGCAGTTCGGGCGTCCGGAAGGCGCGTCCAAAACTGGTCAGCACAAAAACCTCCTGAGCCGTGACGCGTCACGGCTGAATACGTAAAGGGCTTGCCGGGTGGCCCCGACGACGGCGTCGCACCCGACGCGGGCGACCACCATCAACGAATAGACGATACCCTCCCCCGCGTCCCGACGACGAAAGAACCCCGCCGGGAGCACCACATCGTGGCACCCCGGCGGGGTCCTGTCTCAGACGCGTCACTCAGCGGTGACGGAACCGCCTGCGGCCTCGATCTTGTCCTTGGCCGTGGCCGAGAACTTCTGCGCCGTGACGTTCACCTTGACGGTGATGTCGCCAGTGCCGAGCACCTTGACGGGCTGGCCCTTGCGGACGGCACCCTTCTCCACGAGCGCCGCGACGTCGACGTCGCCGCCCTCGGGGAACAAGGTGGAGATCTTGTCCAGGTTCACGACCTGGTACTCGACCTTGAACGGGTTCTTGAAGCCGCGGAGCTTGGGCAGACGCATGTGCAGCGGCGTCTGACCACCCTCGAAGCGAGCGGGAACCTGGTAGCGAGCCTTCGTACCCTTGGTACCACGACCCGCGGTCTTGCCCTTGGAGCCCTCACCGCGACCCACACGGGTCTTCGCGGTCTTGGCACCCGGGGCGGGACGCAGGTTGTGGATCTTCAGGGCCGACCCGTTGGCCTTGGTGTCAGGCATTTTCAGTCAACCTCCTCGACGGTCACGAGGTGCGCGACCGCGCGGACCATGCCCCGAAACTCGGGGCGGTCCTCCTTGACGACCGTGTGGCCGATGCGCTTGAGGCCCAGCGAACGCAGGGTCTCACGGTGCTGCGGCTTGCCACCGATCTCGGAACGGATCTGGGTCACCTTGAGCTGAGCCATCACGCACCTGCCTTCTCGGCCATCGCGTGCTGCATCGCAGCGGGGACGACGTCGTCGATCGGCAGGCCACGGCGAGCGGCCACGGCCTCCGGACGCTCGAGACCCTTGAGGGCCGCGACCGTCGCGTGGACGATGTTGATCGAGTTGTCGGAGCCCAGGGACTTCGACAGCACGTCGTGGATGCCCGCGCACTCGAGGACGGCGCGTACCGGACCACCGGCGATGACACCGGTGCCGGGCGATGCCGGCTTCAGCAGGACGACGCCCGCCGCAGCCTCACCCTGAACGGGGTGCGGGATCGTGCCCTGGATGCGGGGGACGCGGAAGAAGTTCTTCTTCGCCTCCTCGACACCCTTGGCGATGGCCGCGGGAACTTCCTTGGCCTTGCCGTAGCCGACACCGACGGTGCCGTCACCGTCACCGACGACGACGAGGGCGGTGAAGCTGAAGCGACGACCACCCTTGACGACCTTGGCGACACGGTTGATGGTGACGACGTTCTCGACGTACTGGTTGCGCTCTTCCTCGCGACCGCGGCCGCGGCCGCCGTCACGACGACCGCCATCGCGGCGGTTGTCACGCTGGTTGTTGTCGCGCTCGCCGCCCGTCTGGGCGGTACCGGCGCCTCGACGCTGGGGTCCAGCCATCAGACATTCCTCTTCTCGGCGTTGTTCTGGTTGGTCATCACAGGCTCAGGCCACCTTCGCGGGCGCCGTCGGCGATCGCGGCGACGCGGCCGGCGTAGCGGTTGCCGCCACGGTCGAACACGACTGCCTCGATGCCCTGGGCCTTCGCACGCTCGGCCACGAGTTCGCCGACCTTGCGGGCCTTGGCGGACTTGTCACCCTCGAACGTGCGCAGGTCGGCTTCCATGGTGGACGCGGACGCGACGGTCTTGCCGACCGTGTCGTCGACGACCTGGACGAAGACGTGACGGCTGGAACGCGAGACGACCAGGCGCGGGCGAACCGCGGTCCCCGTGACCTTCTTGCGCAGGCGCAGGTGACGACGGCCGCGAGCTGCGGACTTGCTCGTCGAACGCTTGACGATCTTTGCCATGGCTTACTTACCAGCCTTTCCGACCTTGCGGCGGATGTGCTCGCCTTCGTAGCGGACACCCTTCGCCTTGTACGGGTCGGGCTTGCGCAGCTTGCGGATGTTGGCCGAGACCTCACCGACGAGCTGCTTGTCGATACCGGAGACCGAGAAGCGGGTCGGGTTCTCGACGACGAACGTGATGCCCTCGGGGGCCTTCACGAGGATCGGGTGCGAGTAGCCGAGCGCGAACTCGAGGTCGCTGCCCTTCGCCGTGACGCGGTAACCCGTGCCGTGGATCTCGAGCTTCTTGGTGTAGCCGTCGGTGACACCGACGACCATGTTGTTGATCAGGCTCCGCGTCAGTCCGTGACGGGCGCGAGCGTCGCGCTCGTCGTTGGGTCGCGTCACCTCGACGGATCCGTCCTCGCCCTTGGCGACGGTGATCGGCGCGGGAACCGTCAGGTCAAGGCTGCCCTTGGGGCCCTTAACCGTGACGTCCTGGCCGTCGATGGTCACCTCGACACCGGACGGGACAGGAACCGGGAGACGTCCAATACGTGACATCTGTTTCTCCTCCTAATTCCTGATTACCAGACGTAGGCGAGGACTTCCCCGCCAACACCCTTGGCCGCCGCCTGCTTGTCGGTGAGCAGACCGGAGGACGTGGAAAGAATGGCAATGCCGAGGCCACCGAGAACCTTGGGGAGGTTGGTGGACTTGGCGTAGACGCGAAGGCCGGGCTTCGAGACGCGGCGCACTCCGGCGATGGAGCGCTCACGGTTCGGGCCGTACTTCAGGTTGATCGTGAGCGTCTGGCCGACGCGGGCTTCTTCGACGGTCCAGCCGGCGATGTAACCCTCGCGTTCGAGAATCTCAGCGATGTGGGACTTCAGCTTCGAGAACGGCATGGACGTCGAGTCGTGGTGCGCCGAGTTGGCGTTCCGGACTCGCGTCAACATGTCCGCGATCGGGTCGGTCATGGTCATTGGGCTTCTCCGCCCTTCCTCACCGGGGTTTCAACCCGCGTGTGTTGGGTCGACCTACGGTGTAGAACGAACTAATGAAAGTGGTGGGTTCTTACCAGCTGGACTTGGTCACGCCCGGCAGTTCGCCGGCGTGTGCCATCTCGCGCAAGCAGATGCGGCACAGGCCGAACTTGCGGTAGACCGAGTGCGGGCGGCCGCAGCGCTGGCAGCGCGTGTAGCCACGAACCTTGAACTTCGGCTTGGCGTTCGCCTTGTTGATCAGTGCGGTCTTCGCCATCGTCACTTCTCCTTGAACGGGAATCCGAGGGCGCGCAGCAGGGCGCGGCCTTCGTCGTCGTTCGCGGCGGTTGTCACGACGGTGATGTCCATGCCGCGGACGCGGTCGATCTTGTCCTGGTCGATCTCGTGAAACATCGACTGCTCGTTCAGACCGAACGTGTAGTTGCCGTTGCCGTCGAACTGCTTCGGCGACAGGCCGCGGAAGTCGCGGATACGCGGCAGCGCAACCGAAACGAGGCGGTCGAGGAACTCCCACATGCGGTCGCCGCGCAGCGTGACGTGCGCGCCGATCGGCATGCCCTCACGCAGCTTGAACTGGGCGATCGACTTGCGTGCCTTGGTGACAGCCGGCTTCTGGCCGGTGATGGCCTCGAGGTCGCGGATGGCGCCCTCGATCAGCTTGCTGTCCTTCGCGGCGTCGCCGACACCCATGTTGACGACGACCTTGACGACACCCGGAACCTGCATCGCGTTGGCGAAGTTGAACTCGCCCTGCAGCTGGCCCTTGATCTCGTCCTGGTAGCGCGTCTTCAGACGCGGGGTGGTCTTTGTGGTCTCAGACATCACAGGTCCTTACCGGAACGCACGGACACGCGGGTACGCACGGTCTTGGTCTTGCCGTCGCGCTCGACCTGCTCGACGCGGGTGCGCACACGGGTGGGCTTGTTCGTCTCCGGGTCGACGAGGGCCACGTTCGAGACGTGGATCGGCGCCTCGACGACCGTGAGGCCGCCAGTGCCGGCACCGGGCTGACCGGCCTTGACGTGCTTCGTGACGCGGTTGATGCCCTCGACGAGGACGCGCTGCGTCTCCGGGAACACGGCGATGACCTTGCCCTGCTTGCCCTTGTCGCCGCCATTCTTCTCGGAACGGCCGCTGATGACCTGGACGAGGTCGTTCTTCTTGATCTTCATCTTGGCCACCATGGTTCAGAGCACCTCCGGGGCAAGCGAAATGATCTTCATGAACTTCTTGTCGCGCAGTTCACGGCCGACGGGGCCGAAGATGCGCGTACCACGCGGGTCGCCGTCACCCTTGAGGATGACTGCCGCGTTCTCGTCGAAGCGGATGTAGGAGCCGTCTGCACGACGGCGCTCCTTCTTGGTGCGAACGATGACGGCCTTGACGACGTCACCCTTCTTGACATTGCCACCGGGGATGGCGTCCTTGACGGTGGCCACGATGGTGTCACCGATGCCGGCGTACCGGCGGCCAGAACCGCCGAGCACGCGGATGCACAGGATCTCCTTGGCACCGGTGTTGTCGGCGACACGAAGTCGCGACTCCTGCTGAATCACAGTTTCTACTCCTGTCGTCTCACTGGTTCTCGCCCGATCTGAGCGAGCCTTGCGGAACGTTTAATGGTCTCACACCGATCGGCGCACGCGAAAACCGGGAGAGTCCCCCGCGCCGGTGGGGCGACGACGAGATCGCCGCCCCACCGATGACGGGCGTGGACTTCCCGGCTACGCGCGTGCCTCGCGGCTTACTTGGCGCGCTCGAGGATCTCGACGACGCGCCAACGCTTCGTTGCCGAGAGCGGGCGGGTCTCCATGATGAGAACGCGGTCGCCGATGCCGGCGCTGTTGTTCTCGTCGTGGGCCTTCACCTTGCTGCTGCGGCGCATGACCTTGCCGTACAGGGCGTGCTTGACGCGGTCCTCGACCTCGACGACGACGGTCTTGTCCATCTTGTCGCTGACGACGTAACCCTGACGCGTCTTGCGGTAGTTGCGCTCTGCCTGCTCGGTCACAGCGGTCTCCTGCTTGTCAGTCATGGTCAGCCAACCTTCTCATCACGGCCGATGTTGAGCTCGCGCTCACGCATCTCCGTGTAGATGCGCGCGATGTCCGTGCGAACGGAACGCAGACGGGCCGAGCTCTCGAGCTGGCCGGTGGCCGACTGGAAGCGCAGGTTGAAGAGTTCCTTCTTCGCCTCTGCGAGCTTCTGCGTCAGCACCTCGTCCGTCATCTCGCGCAGTGCCTTCGGCTGCAGGTCTTCCGAACCCTTGGCCATCAGATGTCACCACCTTCACGCGCGACGAAGCGGCACTTCATCGGCAGCTTGTGCATCGCGAGACGCATGGCCTCGCGCGCAACCTCTTCGGACACACCGTTGACCTCGAACATGACGCGGCCCGGCTTGACGTTGGCGACCCACCACTCCGGCGAACCCTTACCGGAACCCATGCGGGTCTCGGCGGGCTTCTTCGTCAGCGGACGGTCCGGGTAGATGTTGATCCACACCTTTCCGCCACGCTTCATGTAGCGGGTCATCGCGATACGAGCGGACTCGATCTGACGGTTCGTGACGTAAGCCGGCTCGAGAGCCTGGATGCCGTAGTCACCGAACGTGACCTGCGTGCCGCCCTTGGCGGTGCCGCTGCGCTTCGGGTGGTGCTGCTTGCGGTGCTTCACTCGACGGGGAATGAGCATCAGGCTTCGCCTCCCTCAGTCTTGGCGGGCTCGGTGACCTCGGTCGTCGTCTCGCTGGTGACAGCGGTCTGCTCGGCGCGCTGGCCACGACCGCGCCCGCGCTCACCACGGTCGCCGCGCGGGCCGTCGTTGCGGCGGCCACGGGCCGGACGCTGCGGGGCGGCGGCCTGCTCACGAGCGAGCTCCTTGGCCGTCAGGTCGCCCTTGTAGATCCAGACCTTGACACCGATGCGGCCGAACGTCGTACGCGCCTCGTAGAAGCCGTAGTCGATGTTGGCGCGCAGCGTGTGCAGCGGCACACGACCTTCGCGGTAGAACTCCGAGCGCGACATCTCGGCGCCGCCGAGACGACCGGAGCACTGGACACGGATGCCCTTGGCGCCGGCGCGCTGCGCGGACATGATGCCCTTGCGCATCGCACGACGGAAGGACACGCGCGCCGAGAGCTGCTCGGCGATGCCCTGCGCGACGAGCTGAGCGTCGGCCTCGGGGTTCTTGACCTCGAGGATGTTCAGCTGAACCTGCTTGCCCGTGAGCTTCTCCAGGCGCGAGCGGAGGCGGTCGGCCTCGGCGCCGCGGCGGCCGATGACGATGCCCGGACGCGCCGTGTGGATGTCGACGCGAACACGGTCACGCGTGCGCTCGATGTCGACGCGTGCGATACCGGCGCGCTCCATGCCCTCGGACAGGAGCTTGCGGATCGCGACGTCTTCCTTGACGTAGTCGCTGTAGCGCTGGCCCGGCTTCGTCGAGTCGGCGAACCAGCGGCTCTTGTGCTCGGTCGTGATGCCGAGGCGGAAACCGTTCGGGTTGATCTTCTGACCCATCAGCGGTTACCTCCCTTCGAGTCGCGCTCGCCCACAACGATGGTGATGTGGCTCGTGCGCTTGAGGATGCGGCTCGCGCGGCCCTGGGCACGCGGGCGGAATCGCTTCATGGTCGGACCTTCGTCGACGAACGCGGTCGTGACGACCAGTGCGTTCTCGTCGAAGGGTGCGGAGTTCTTGTCCGCCGTGAAACGCGCGTTCGCAATGGCGCTGTTGAGCGTCTTGAGAACGGGCTCGCTGGCAGTCTGCGGAGCAAACTGCAGCAGAGCGATCGCGTCAGCGGCCTGCTTGCCACGGATCATGTCCACGACGCGGCGGGCCTTCATCGGCGTCACGCGGACGTGCCGCGCCTGCGCCTTGGCTTCCATCGCTGTCCCTTTACTTTCGTTCGTCATGTTGGGTTACCCCGCCGCGTCAGCGACGGCGACCCTTCTTGTCGTCCTTCTCGTGACCCTTGAAGGTACGAGTGGGAGCGAACTCACCCAACTTGTGGCCGACCATGCTCTCGGTCACGAAGACCGGAACGTGCTTGCGACCGTCGTGGACGGCCAGGGTGTGGCCGAGCATGTCCGGGGTGATCATCGAGCGGCGCGACCACGTCTTGATGACGCTCTGCGTGCCGGCTTCGTTCTGGGCATCGACCTTCTTCGCGAGGTGCTCGTCGACGAAGGGGCCCTTCTTGAGGCTACGAGGCATTTCGAAAGGCTCCTATCAGCGCTTCTTGCCAGTACGACGGCGACGCACGATGAGCTTGTCGCTGTCCTTGTTCGGGCGGCGGGTGCGGCCTTCCTTCTGGCCCCACGGGCTCACCGGGTTACGACCACCGGAGGTCTTGCCCTCACCACCACCGTGCGGGTGGTCCACCGGGTTCATCGCGACACCACGGACGGTCGGGCGCTTGCCCTTCCAGCGCATGCGGCCGGCCTTGCCCCAGTTGATGTTGCTCTGCTCGGCGTTGCCCACCTCACCGATCGTCGCGCGGCAGCGGACGTCGACGTTGCGGATCTCACCGGAGGGCATGCGCAGCTGGGCGTAGGGGCCGTCCTTCGCGACGAGCTGGACGCGAACACCCGCGGAACGGGCGATCTTCGCGCCGCCACCGGGGCGCAGCTCGACACAGTGGATGACGGTACCGACGGGGATGTTACGCATCGGCAGGTTGTTGCCGGGCTTGATGTCGGCCTCGGGACCGTTCTCGATGCGGTCGCCCTGCTTCAGCTTGTTCGGCGCGATGATGTAGCGCTTCTCGCCGTCGGCGTAGTGCAGCAGCGCGATGCGGGCGGTGCGGTTGGGGTCGTACTCGATGTGAGCGACCTTGGCCGGGATGCCGTCCTTGTCCGCGCGGCGGAAGTCGATCACACGGTAGGCGCGCTTGTGGCCACCACCGATGTGACGGGTCGTGATACGTCCGGAGGCGTTGCGGCCACCGGTCTTGGTCAGGGGGCGCACCAGCGACTTCTCGGGCGTGGAGCGAGTGATCTCGACGAAGTCGGCCACACTCGAGCCACGACGACCGGGGGTCGTGGGCTTGTACTTGCGAATAGCCATGGGTCTAAGTCGTCCTCAGTCTTGGATTGATTCGGCGATCGTCATCGAGGGTCAGGAGGCCTGACCGAAGATGTCGATGTTGCCTTCCGTGAGCGAGACGATGGCGCGCTTGGTGTCCTTGCGCTTGCCCATGCCGAAACGTGTACGGCGCGTCTTGCCCTTGCGGTTCAGCGTGTGCACCGACGCGACCTTGACGTCGAAGATCTGCTCGATGGCGATCTTGATCTCCGTCTTGTTCGCACGCGGGTCCACGATGAACGTGTACTTGCCCTCGTCGAGGAGTGCGTAGGACTTCTCCGAGACGACGGGCTGGATGATGACGTCGCGGGGGTCCTTGTTCAGGGTGCTCACTTGGTGTCCTCCGACTTCTGGCCGCCGGCGACGAATGCGTCGAACGCAGCCTTCGTGAACGCGATGTCGTCGGCGCACAGCACGTCGTACGTGTTGAGCTGGTCGCTCCAGAGCACGTGGACGTTCGGCAGGTTGCGAACGCTGAGCTCGGAGACCGAGTCCATGCGGTCGATGACGACGAGGAGGTTCTTGCGGTCCGAGAGCGTGCCGAGGAACTTCGCGGCAGCCTTCGTCGACGGCGCCTCACCGGCGACGACGGACTCGAGAACGTGGATGCGCTCGAAACGGGCGCGGTCCGAGAGGGCTCCGCGCAGGGCGGCGGCCTTCATCTTCTTGGGCGTGCGCTGGCTGTAGTCGCGCGGCTGCGGGCCGTGGACGGTGCCACCGCCGGCGAACTGCGGCGCGCGGGTCGAACCCTGACGGGCGCGACCGGTGCCCTTCTGGCGGTACGGCTTGCGCCCACCACCACGGACCTCGCCGCGGGTCTTGGTCTTGTGCGTGCCCTGACGAGCTGCGGCCAGCTGCGCCACCACGACCTGGTGGATCAGCGGGACGTTGGTGGCGACATCGAAGATGTCGGCCGGCAGTTCGACAGAACCGGACGTCTTGCCCTCGGGGCTCAGGATGTCAACGGTAGTCATGCTCAGGCTCCCTTGATGGCCGTGCGCACGAGAACGACAGCGCCCGCGGGGCCGGGAACGGCACCCTTGATGAGCAGCAGGCCCTTCTCAGCGTCCACGGCGTGGATCTGGAGGTTCTGGGTCGTCTGGCGAACGCCACCCATGCGACCGGCCATGCGCATGCCCTTGAAGACTCGACCCGGGGTGGCGCAGCCACCGATCGAACCCGGCTTGCGGTGGTTGCGGTGCGCACCGTGCGAGGCCGAGACACCGGCGAAGCCGTGACGCTTCATGACACCGGCGAAACCCTTGCCCTTGGTGCGGCCGACGACGTCGACCTTCTGGCCGGCCTCGAAAGCCTCTGCCGTCAGCTCCTGGCCGAGCGAGTACTCGCCGGCGTCGGAGGTGCGCAGTTCGGCCAGGTGGCGGCGCGGCGTGACGCCGGCCTTCTCGAAGTGGCCGGTCAGCGGCTTCGTGACCTTGCGCGGGTCGATCTGGCCGTAGCCGATCTGAACCGCGTTGTAGCCGTCGACGCCTTCGCTGCGCAGCTGCGTGACGACGCACGGGCCGACGGCGACGACGGTGACGGGGATGAGGCGGTTGTCGGCGTCCCAGACCTGGGTCATGCCGAGCTTCTCGCCGAGGAGGCCCTTCACGGGGCGCTCAGTGGTTGCAGTCATGAGTCAAACCCTCGCTTACAGCTTGATCTCGATGTTGACGTCGGCCGGGAGGTCGAGTCGCATGAGCGAGTCCACCGCCTTCGGCGTCGGGTCAACGATGTCGATGAGGCGCTTGTGCGTACGCATCTCGAAGTGCTCGCGGCTGTCCTTGTACTTGTGCGGCGACCGGATGACGCAGAAGACGTTCTTCTCCGTCGGCAGCGGCACCGGTCCAACGACCGTTGCGCCTGCACGGGTCACCGTGTCGACAATCTTGCGCGCCGAGCTGTCGATGACCTCGTGGTCATACGACTTCAGTCGGATGCGGATCTTCTGTCCCGCCATTCGCGTGAGTCTCTCTTCTCGCCGATCATGTTCGTGTCCGGCTCCCCCACCCACGCGCTCGGGCGTGTCGCGCGCCCTCCGGGCGCGATCTTCCGGCAGGAAGATCTGGAGGCTTTTCAGCCGGTGCTTGCGCTTCCCTGGACGCACGCCGTTCCATGAGAACGTGTGCACTTCGTGAGGGAAGTGCGAACAAGTGCGTTTCAGAGGCGGCAGTGCAGGTACGGACCTTCACCACGCGTCAAGCAACTTGTCCATAGTGCCAGATCGCCCCCGCCGCCTCCAAATCGGGGCGTCGGGGGCGCTGATGGCGAGGGCATAGTGCGGCGGTCGCGGCGTCTCAATCCCGCGCGTGCTCGAGCGCCGCGATGAGGACGCACAGGGCCACGCCCGCCATGGCCTCCTCGACCTCGGCCAGGGGCGGCAGGCTGGGCGCGAGCCGGATGTTCTCGTCCAACGGGTCCTTGCCGTACGGGAACGAGGCGCCTGCCGGTGTCAGGGCGATGCCCGCCTCCTTGGCGAGTTCGACGACGCGGCTCGCGGTGCCGGGCACGACGTCGAGGTTGACGAAGTAGCCGCCCTCCGGCTTGTTCCAGCGTGCGACCCCGTACTCACCCAGCCGCTCGCTGAGGGCTGCGTCGACGGCAGCGAACTTGGGCGCCATGATGGCGGCGTGCTTGCGCATGTGCTCGCGCACCCCCTCTGCGTCGCCGAAGAACTGCGCGTGGGCCAACTGGTTCACCTTGTCCGGGCCGATGGAGCCGTGCCCGAGGTTCGCCAAGTACCAGCCGACCGTCTCGCGCGAGCCGGCCAGGAACGCGACGCCGGCACCGGCGAAGGTGATCTTCGACGTGGAGGCGAACATGATCGGGCGATCGGGATGGCCCGACGCCTGGGCCAGGCTCACGATGTCGGCCGACTTCGCCTCGTTCATGCTGAGATGGTGCACGGCGTACGCGTTGTCCCAAAAAATGCGGAAATCAGGCGCGGCGGCCGGCATCGCCGCCAGCTTCGCCGCGACCTCCTGCGAGCAGATCGCGCCGGTGGGGTTGGCGTATGTCGGCACGATCCACATGCCCTTGATGCTCGGGTCGTGCGCGACGAGGCGGGCGCACTCGTCCGCGTCGGGCCCGTCCTCACGCATCGGCACGTTGATCATCTCGATGCCGAGGCTCTCGAGCAGCCCGAAGTGGCGGTCGTACCCGGGCACGGGTGCGAGGAACTTGACGCTTCCCTCCTGTGACCACGGGCGCGGCGAGCCGAGGCCGCCTCGCAGCAGGTGATAGACGAGAACGTCGTGCATCATCGTCAGGCTCGAGTTGTTGCCCGCAACGATCTGATCGACGTCGACCCCGAGCAGGTCGGCGAAGATGCTTCGGATCTCCACGAGACCGGGCAACCCCCCGTAGTTGCGGACGTCGACCCCTGACGCATCCTTCGTCCCCTCGGGCAACGACAGTAGCGCGTTCGACAGGTCGAGCTGCGCTGACGACGGCTTGCCGCGCGTGAGATCGAGACTCAGCCCGCGCGCACGTAACTGTTCGTAGTCGGCCTGGACGCGCTTCAACAGCTCATCACGCTCGGCGCGGGTGAGGTCGGCGAGTGACACGATGTCTCCTAGGTGCTGCGGTCGGTCTTGTCACCATCCTTTCACGGCGGGCGCGTCCCCCACGGGGCCGGCGCGCTCTGGTGGTCCACATCGCGGGCTTCGTCGAACGGCCCGCTCATGAGGGCCACGGAACCGCTCGGTCGCCGGTGCCGTCACAGCCATGAACGCGTTCGAGACCACGAACGGACCCGAGGCAGAGGAGAGCACGATGAAGACCCCCCGCATGGCAGCAGCGGCCCTGACGTTCGCCGCCGCGCTGTCCCTCACGGCATGTCAGGACGAGCAGGCCGCGACCACCAAGGGCTCGGCCTCGTCCCCGACGTCGTCTGCGTCCACGGCAACGGAGTCCTCCCCCACATCGTCGTCGTCGAGTGCCGCCGAGACTTCACCCTCTTCGGCACCGCCGTCCGCCTCCGCCGGCAGTGACGCTGCGGCCGCCGGCCCCACCGGCGCCCGTCCCGAGGCACCCGAGAAGGTGACGCCGCCCGCGGGCTCCGTGATGACGAACGCGAGCGTCGTCATGGCGGGCGGATACAAATCCGAACCGAGTTCCCAGTACGCGAAGCTGTACAGCGTCTGGAAGATCGATGGTACCGGCCCCGGCGTCGCCACGATCCAGTACGAGATGCTGGACGGCGACAACAAGGTGCTCGCGACGGCTGAGAGCTCCATCAACGTGGGCAAGGGCCGCCAGATGACCAAGGTCGACAACGGCCTGAGCAAGGCGCCCGCCGGCAGCGTCAAGGTGCGCATGCGCATCACCAAGGTGGAGCCCAACCCGCACGCAGACGACATCGCGGTTTCCGATGTCAAGGTCATTCCGGACGGGTACGAAGGTTTTCGACCCCGCATCACCGGCAAATATGCGGCCGGCCCCGAGTCGCAGGTCTATGGCTTCAACGCGGTGTGCTACGAGCGCGCGAGCGGACGTGTCGTCGTCGGCAACGGCATGGCCGACGACGGTGGCGCGAAGAGCGGTACCTTCACCCTCGATCTCGGCGCCGCCCCAAGCCACTGGCACCCCACGCAGTGCTTCGTCGGCCAGAGCGGCAGTGGTGCTTGACACCCGTCGCAGCGCACCATCGGGAACGCAGGAGGGCCCGAGCACCTCACGGTGCCCGGGCCCTTCTTCGATGATGTCACTCCCTCACGGGAGCGAGATCACTTGATGATCTTGGTGACGCGACCGGCGCCGACCGTACGACCACCCTCACGGATGGCGAACTTGAGGCCTTCCTCCATGGCGATGGGCTGGATGAGCTCCACCGTCATGTCGGTGTTGTCGCCGGGCATGACCATCTCGGTGCCCTCGGGCAGGTGCACGACACCCGTGACGTCCGTCGTACGGAAGTAGAACTGCGGACGGTAGTTGTCGTAGAACGGCGTGTGACGGCCACCTTCGTCCTTCGACAGGATGTAGACCTGAGCCTCGAAGTCCGTGTGCGGGGTGATCGAACCCGGCTTCACGACGACCTGGCCACGCTCGACGTCCTCGCGCTTGATGCCGCGAAGGAGCAGACCGACGTTCTCACCCGCGCGACCCTCGTCGAGCAGCTTGCGGAACATCTCGATGCCCGTGACGGTCGTCTTGGCAGCCGGACCCTCGTGGATACCGACGATCTCGACGTCCTCGTTGACGTTCAGGACACCGCGCTCGATGCGACCGGTGACGACGGTGCCACGACCGGTGATCGTGAAGACGTCCTCGACGGGCATGAGGAAAGGCTTGTCGATGTCGCGCTCCGGCTCCGGGATCGACTCGTCGACAGCGTTCATGAGGTTCATGAGCTTGTCGCCCCACTCGGCGTCGCCCTCGAGCGCCTTGAGCGCCGAGACCTGGACGACGGGCAGGTCGTCACCCGGGAAGTCGTAGGAGGACAGCAGTTCGCGGACCTCCATCTCGACGAGCTCCATGATCTCTTCGTCGTCGACCATGTCAGCCTTGTTCAGCGCGACGACGATGTAGGGAACGCCGACCTGGCGAGCCAGGAGGACGTGCTCCTTCGTCTGCGGCATCGGACCGTCGGTCGCGGCGACGACGAGGATGGCGCCGTCCATCTGCGCCGCACCCGTGATCATGTTCTTCACGTAGTCAGCGTGACCGGGGCAGTCGACGTGAGCGTAGTGACGCTGCTCCGTCTGGTACTCGATGTGCGCGATCGAGATGGTGATGCCGCGCTGCTTCTCCTCGGGCGCCTTGTCGATCTCGTCGAACGGCGTGAAGGGGTTGAGCTCGGGGTACTTGTCGTGCAGAACCTTGGAGATTGCTGCCGTCAGCGTCGTCTTGCCGTGGTCGATGTGACCAATGGTGCCGATGTTGACGTGCGGCTTGTTCCGCTCGAACTTTGCCTTCGCCACTTGGGTCCTCCTCAGGACTTGTGTTGGTCAAACGCTGTGTCGCCTTCGGGTGAAGGCGCCGGGACGCGTCTGTTGGTTACAGGTGGTGTACGGGTCAATCGACGGGGATGAACCCGTTCACTCGCCCCGGATCTTCTTGATGATCTCGTCCGCGACGCTCCGGGGAACCTCGCTGTACGAGTCGAACTGCATCGTGTAGTTGGCACGACCCTGCGTCTTGGAACGGAGGTCGCCAACGTACCCGAACATCTCCGACAACGGAACCAGGCCGCGAACGACCTTGGCGCCACTGACGTCCTCCATGGCCTGGATCTGGCCACGGCGGGAGTTGATGTCACCGATCACGTCACCCATGTACTCCTCGGGCGTACGGACCTCGACAGCCATCATCGGCTCGAGGAGCACGGGGTCGGCCTTGCGGACGGCCTCCTTGAGCGCCATGGAACCGGCAATCTTGAACGCCATCTCCGAGGAGTCGACGTCGTGGTAGGCACCGTCGACGAGGATCGCCTTGATGCCGACCAGCGGGTAGCCCGCGAGGACACCCTGCTGCATCGCATCCTGGATGCCGTTGTCGACCGACGGGATGTACTCGCGCGGCACGCGACCACCGACGACGGCGTTCTCGAACTCGTAGAGCTCGCCCTCGGCCGTGTCCAGGGGCTCGAAGGTGATCTGGACCTTCGCGAACTGGCCCGAACCACCGGTCTGCTTCTTGTGCGTGTAGTCGTACTTCGGGACGGCCTTGCGGATCGTCTCGCGGTAGGCGACCTGCGGCGCACCGACGTTTGCCTCGACCTTGAACTCGCGCTTCATGCGGTCGACCAGGATGTCGAGGTGGAGCTCGCCCATGCCTCGGATGATGGTCTGACCGGTCTCCTCGTCGAGCTCGACCTGGAAGGTCGGGTCTTCCTGAGCCAGCTTCTGGATGGCCGTGGAGAGCTTCTCCTGGTCACCCTTCGTCTTGGGCTCGATGGCCACGGAGATGACGGGCTCCGGGAACGTCATCGACTCGAGAACGATCTGCTCGTTCACGTCGGACAGCGTGTCACCGGTGGTGGTCTCCTTGAGACCGATCGCCGCGTAGATGTGACCGGCCTGTGCTTCCTCGACCGGGTTCTCCTTGTTGGCGTGCATCTGGAAGAGCTTGCCGACGCGCTCCTTCTTGCCCTTCGTCGAGTTGACGACGGCCGAGCCGGCGGAGATCTTGCCCGAGTAGACGCGGATGAAGGTCAGCGAACCGAAGAACGGGTGCGCGGCGACCTTGAACGCCAGAGCCGAGAACGGCTCGTCGAGAGCCGGCTTGCGCGTGATCTCGGTCTCCTCGTCGCCCGGCTTGTGGCCGATCATCGGGGGGACGTCGAGCGGGCTCGGCAGGTAGTCGACGACGGCGTCGAGCATCGGCTGGACACCGCGGTTCTTGAAGGCCGAACCACACATGACCGGGTACAGCTCGGAGTTGACCGTGAGCTTGCGGATGCCGGCCTTGAGCTCAGCCGTCGTGAGCTCCTCGCCACCGAGGTACTTCTCCATGAGGTCGTCGTCCGACTCGGCGACGCGCTCGACGAGCGCGTTACGGTACTCATCGGCCTTGGCCTGCAGGTCGGCCGGGATCTCCTGGATCTCGTACTTGGCGCCCATGGTGACGTCACCCTTGGCGTCGCCGGGCCACACGAGCGCCCGCATCTCGACGAGGTCGACGACACCGATGAAGTCGTTCTCCGCACCGATGGGGAGCTGGAGGACGAGGGGCTCGGCGCCCAGACGGTCCTTGATGGTCTGCACGGTGAAGTAGAAGTCCGCGCCCATCTTGTCCATCTTGTTGACGAAGCACATGCGCGGAACGTCGTACTTGTCCGCCTGACGCCAGACCGTCTCGGACTGGGGCTCGACGCCCTCCTTGCCGTCGAAGACGGCGACGGCGCCGTCGAGCACGCGCAGGGAACGCTCGACCTCGACGGTGAAGTCGACGTGGCCCGGCGTGTCGATGATGTTGATCTGGGTGCCGTTCCAGAACGACGTCACAGCAGCAGACGTGATCGTGATGCCACGCTCCTTCTCCTGCTCCATCCAGTCGGTCGTCGACGCACCGTCGTGCGTCTCACCGATCTTGTGGTTGACGCCGGTGTAGAACAGGATCCGCTCGGTCACCGTCGTCTTGCCGGCGTCGATGTGCGCCATGATGCCGATGTTGCGGACCTTCTTGAGGTCAGTCAGCACGTCCTGTGCCACGGTGTCTCTTCTCGTTCGAAGTTCAGTGTGAGTAGCTGGAGCGAGCCGGGACGGCGGCCCGAACCCATCCTACGGAGAGGACGGGCCGCCGACCCAACCGCGATCACCAGCGGTAGTGCGCGAAGGCCTTGTTCGACTCGGCCATCTTGTGCGTGTCCTCGCGGCGCTTGACCGCGGCACCCAGACCGTTGCTGGCGTCCAGGATCTCGTTCATCAGACGCTCGGTCATCGTCTTCTCGCGACGCTGACGCGAGTAGCCGACGAGCCAGCGCAGCGACAGCGTCGTCGCGCGGCCCGGCTTGACCTCGATCGGCACCTGGTAGGTCGCACCACCGACGCGGCGGGACTTGACCTCGAGGGCCGGCTTGATGTTGTCGAGAGCGCGCTTCAGCGTCACGACCGGGTCGGTACCCGTCTTCTCACGGCAACCTTCGAGGGCGTCGTACACGATGCGCTCGGCGATGGACTTCTTGCCGTCGAGCAGGATCTTGTTGACGAGCTGCGTGACGAGCGGCGAACCGTAGACCGGGTCGACGACGAGGGGACGCTTAGGAGCAGGACCCTTACGAGGCATTACTTCTTCTCCTTCTTGGCGCCGTAGCGGCTACGAGCCTGGTTGCGGCCCTTGACACCCTGGGTGTCGAGCGCGCCGCGGATGATCTTGTAGCGCACACCGGGAAGGTCCTTCACACGGCCACCACGCACGAGCACGATCGAGTGCTCCTGCAGGTTGTGGCCGACGCCCGGGATGTAAGCCGTGACCTCGATGCCAGAGGTGAGCTTCACACGGGCGACCTTTCGCAGAGCCGAGTTCGGCTTCTTCGGGGTCGTGGTGTAGACGCGGGTGCACACACCGCGTCGCTGGGGGCTGCCCTTGAGAGCCGGAGTCGAGGCCTTCGTGGCCTTGTCCTGGCGACCCTTGCGGACGAGCTGGTTGATCGTAGGCAACCTAGTTCTCCGAACGTGTCGTATCTGTTCTGCCTGCAGGATGAATCGCAGGCTCCTTGGTCTCGTCGCGGATCGTGCGCCGAAGGGCGCAACAGGCGCGACCCCTCCCCTGCACTTTCGTCGCGGGGCGCATGCACGACGTTCGAGACGCCGTGCCCGGCCCATCGCGGCGACTGCCCGGCGAGGGTGTGATCATGAGTGGAGTCCGGACAGACTCCTGCCATGCACCCGAGTAGTTTACCGACTCTCCCGGGCCCCGGCCAAATCGCGGGAGCATGCACGTTCCGACCGCAACGCGACACGCCGACGAACCTGAGGAGACCGCGAGGGGCACCCCCTGCCTGTGCAGGAGATGCCCCTCGCGGCGTGGATCTGCGTCGATCAGCTGTCGAAGCCGAGCGTCGCGTCGTCCAGTCGGACGGCCTCGCCCGAGCCCGGGCCAAAGACCGGGTAGTCGTACGGCTGGTAGTCCGGCAGCGCGTACATCGCGGCCTTCGCCTCCTCCGTCGGCTCCACCTTGACGTTGCGGTAACGGCTGAGGCCGGTACCCGCCGGGATGAGCTTTCCGAGGATGACGTTCTCCTTGAGGCCGAGCAGCGGGTCGCTCTTGACGTTCATCGCGGCCTCGGTGAGGACGCGCGTCGTCTCCTGGAACGATGCCGCCGACAGCCACGACTCGGTGGCCAGCGAAGCCTTCGTGATACCCATGAGCTCGCTACGACCCGACGCCGGACGTCCGCCCTCGGCAATCGCCTTGCGCGAGGCGTCCTCGAAGCGCGCGCGGTCGGCCAGCTCACCCGGGAGCAGGTCGGTGTCACCCGCCTCGATGATCGTCACGCGGCGCAGCATCTGACGCACGATGACCTCGATGTGCTTGTCGTGGATCGACACACCCTGCTGGCGGTACACGCCCTGGACCTCGTCGACGAGGTGCTTCTGCACCTCACGCGGGCCGAGGATGCGCAGCACCTGCTTCGGGTCGATCGCACCCTGCACGAGTAGCGTGCCGACCTCGACGCGCTGGCCGTCCTCGACGAGCAGGCGCGCACGCTTGCTCACCGGGTAGGCGTGCGGCTCCGAGCCGTCGTCCGGGATGAGGTTGATGCGACGAGCCTTGTCGGTCTCCTCGATCTCGATCTTTCCGGATGCCTCCGCGATCGGGGCGACACCCTTCGGCGTGCGAGCCTCGAAGAGCTCGACGACTCGGGGCAGACCCTGCGTGATGTCGTCACCCGCGGCACCGCCGGTGTGGAAGGTACGCATCGTCAGCTGCGTGCCCGGCTCACCGATCGACTGCGCCGCGATGATGCCGACAGCCTCGCCGATGTCGACGAGCTTGCCGGTCGCGAGCGAACGGCCGTAGCACTTCGCACACGTCCCGACGCGCGACTCACAGGTGAGGACCGAGCGGACCTTGACCTCTTCGATGCCGGCGTCGATCAGCTTGCTGAGCGCGACGTCACCGAGGTCGTCACCGGCCTGCAGGAACGTCTCGCCGTCGATCTCGACCGTCTGCGCCACGTTGCGGGCGTAGACCGAGCTCTCGACGTCCTCGTGCTCGACCAGCTGGCCGTCAGAGTTGCGCTGCGCGATCGGCAGGACGAGACCGCGCTTCGTGCCGCAGTCCTCCTCGCGGATGATGACGTCCTGCGAGACGTCGACGAGACGACGCGTCAGGTAACCCGAGTCGGCCGTACGCAGAGCGGTGTCGGCCAGACCCTTTCGTGCACCGTGGGTCGAGATGAAGAACTCCAGCACCGACAGGCCCTCACGGAAGTTGGCCTTGATCGGACGCGGGATGATCTCGCCCTTCGGGTTGGCCATGAGGCCTCGCATACCCGCGAGCTGGCGCAGCTGGAACCAGTTACCACGGGCACCCGAGTTGACCATGCGGTAGATCGGGTTGTCCTTCGGGAAGTTGTTCTCCATCTGCTTGGAGACCTCGTTCGCCGCCTGCGTCCAGATCTCGATGAGCTCCTGACGGCGCTCGTCGTCCGTGATGAGACCACGGTCGAACTGCAGCTGCACCTTCGCGGCCTTGGCGTCGTAGCTCTCGAGGATCTCGTCCTTGTTCGAGGGCATGACGACGTCCGAGATGGCGACGGTCGTGCCCGAGCGCGTGGCCCAGTGGAAACCGGTCTCCTTCAGCGCATCGAGCGACGCCGCGACCTGGACCTTCGAGTAACGCTCCGCAAGGTCGTTGACGATGGCCGAGAGGACCTTCTTGTCGACGGGCTTGTTGATGTACTCGTAGTCCTCCGGCAGCGTGCCGTTGAAGATCGCGCGACCCAGGGTCGTACGGATCCGCAGCTCGGAGACGAAGCCGTTCTGGTCCGCCTCGACGCCGTCGGGCAGCACCGTGCCGGCCGTCGGGACGAAGTCGCGAAGACGCACCGAGATCGGCGTGCCGATCTTGATCTCGCCCGCGTCGAAGGCCATGCGGGCCTCGGCGACGGTCGCGAACGCGCGGATGTCCTCGTCCTTCATCTCGTCGGCGTCGAGCACCTCGGAGGTGAGGTGGAACAGACCGATGATCATGTCCTGCGTCGGCATCGTCACGGGACGACCGTCGGCGGGCTTGAGGATGTTGTTGCTCGAGAGCATGAGGATGCGGGCCTCGGCCTGCGCCTCGGAGCTGAGCGGCACGTGGACGGCCATCTGGTCACCGTCGAAGTCGGCGTTGAACGCCGAGCAGACGAGCGGGTGGATCTGGACGGCCTTGCCCTCGACGAGCTGCGGCTCGAACGCCTGGATGCCCAGACGGTGCAGCGTCGGCGCGCGGTTGAGCAGCACGGGGTGCTCACGGATGACCTCTTCGAGGACGTCCCACACGACCGGGCGGGCACGCTCGACCATGCGCTTCGCCGACTTGATGTTCTGCGCGTGCTCGAGGTCGACGAGGCGCTTCATGACGAACGGCTTGAACAGCTCGAGCGCCATCTGCTTGGGCAGACCGCACTGGTGCAGCTTGAGCGTCGGACCGACGACGATGACCGAACGACCCGAGTAGTCGACTCGCTTGCCGAGCAGGTTCTGACGGAAACGACCCTGCTTGCCCTTGAGCATGTCGGACAGCGACTTGAGCGGGCGGTTGCCCGGACCGGTCACCGGTCGACCACGACGGCCGTTGTCGAACAGCGCGTCGACGGCCTCCTGAAGCATGCGCTTCTCGTTGTTGACGATGATCTCCGGCGCACCGAGGTCGAGCAGACGCTTGAGTCGGTTGTTGCGGTTGATCACACGGCGGTACAGGTCGTTGAGGTCGGACGTCGCGAAACGGCCACCGTCGAGCTGCACCATCGGGCGCAGGTCCGGCGGGATGACCGGGACGCAGTCGAGAACCATGCCGGCCGGCTTGTTCTCGGTCTGCTGGAAGGCCGTGACGACGCGCAGACGCTTGAGCGCACGCGTCTTCTTCTGGCCCTTGCCCGTCGCGATGATCTCGCGCAGCAGCTCCGCCTCGGCGTCGAGGTCGAAGTTCTCGAGACGCTTCTGCAGCGCCGCAGCGCCCATGCCGCCCTCGAAGTACAGACCGAAACGGTCACGCATCTCGCGGTAGAGGATCTCGTCGCCCTCGAGGTCCTGGACCTTGAGGTTCTTGAAACGATCCCAGACCTGCTCGAGGCGCTCGATCTGCTGATCCGCGCGCTTGCGGATCTGCGTCATCTCGCGCTCGGCCGACTCGCGGACCTTGCGGCGGGCGTCAGCCTTGGCGCCCTCCTTCTCGAGCTCGGCGAGGTCGGCCTCGAGCTTCGTCGAACGCGTGTTGATGTCCGCGTCGCGACGGTTCTCGAGTTCCTTCTTCTCGACCTCGATCTGGTTCTCGAGCGACGGCAGGTCGGCGTGACGCTGCTCCTCGTCGACCGAGGTGATCATGTAGGCCGCGAAGTAGATGACCTTCTCGAGGTCCTTCGGCGCGAGGTCCAGCAGGTAGCCCAGACGGCTCGGGACACCCTTGAAGTACCAGATGTGCGTGACCGGCGCGGCGAGCTCGATGTGGCCCATGCGCTCGCGACGAACCGCGGAACGCGTGACCTCGACGCCGCAGCGCTCACAGATGATGCCCTTGAAACGGACGCGCTTGTACTTGCCGCAGTAGCACTCCCAGTCGCGCGTCGGGCCGAAGATCTTCTCGCAGAAGAGTCCGTCCTTCTCGGGCTTGAGGGTGCGGTAGTTGATGGTTTCGGGCTTCTTGACCTCGCCGTGCGACCACTCGCGGATGTCGTCCGCGGTCGCGAGGCCGATGCGAAGCTCGTCGAAGAAGTTGACGTCCAGCACGTTGCTGATTCCTTCTCTCGCCTAAATCTGAAAAGTCTGATCGTTGCTGTTGTGGTTGTCCGGTCGGCTCGTTCGAGCCGCGGACCTACGTCTGCGCCGGCTGATCCGACACGCGGTGGGCCGGGCGATCATCTCGATCGACCCACCGCGTGTCGGGCGCCGTGATCAGACTTCCTCGACGCTGCTCGGCTCGCGGCGCGACAGGTCGATGCCCAGCTCCTCCGCGGCCCGGAACACTTCCTGCTCCGAGTCGCGCAGGTCGATGGCGGTGCCGTCACTGCTCAGGACCTCGACGTTGAGGCAGAGCGACTGCATCTCCTTGATGAGGACCTTGAACGACTCCGGGATGCCCGGCTCGGGGATGTTCTCGCCCTTGACGATGGCCTCGTACACCTTGACGCGGCCCGTCACGTCGTCCGACTTGATCGTCAGCAACTCCTGCAGGGCGTATGCGGCGCCGTAGGCCTCGAGGGCCCACACCTCCATCTCACCGAAGCGCTGACCACCGAACTGCGCCTTACCACCGAGCGGCTGCTGCGTGATCATCGAGTACGGACCCGTCGAACGCGCGTGGATCTTCTCGTCGACGAGGTGGTGCAGCTTCAGGATGTACATGTACCCGACGGAGACCGGCTCCGGGAACGGCTCACCCGAGCGGCCGTCGAACAGCTGCGCCTTGCCGGAGTCGCCGATGAGGCGCACGCCGTCGCGCGTCGTGTTCGTCGACTCGAGCAGGCCACGGATCTCCGTCTCGCGCGCACCGTCGAACACGGGCGTCGCAATACGGGTGTTCGGGCCCGTCTCACGTGCATCGGCCGGGATCTTGGCCGCCCACTCCGGGTCACCCTCGATCTTCCAACCACGCGAGGCGGCCCAGCCCATGTGCAGCTCGAGCACCTGACCGGGGTTCATTCGCGAGGGAACACCGAGCGGGTTGAGCACGACGTCGACCGGCGTGCCGTCCTCGAGGAACGGCATGTCCTCGACCGGCAGGATCTTCGAGATGACGCCCTTGTTGCCGTGACGGCCGGCGAGCTTGTCACCGTCGGTGATCTTGCGCTTGTTCGCCACGTAGACACGCACGAGCTGGTTGACGCCCGGGGGCAACTCGTCGCCCTCGTCACGGTCGAAGACCTTGACGCCGATGACCGTGCCGGTCTCACCGTGCGGAACCTTCATCGACGTGTCGCGGACCTCGCGGGCCTTCTCACCGAAGATGGCGCGCAGCAGGCGCTCCTCCGGCGTCAGCTCGGTCTCACCCTTGGGCGTGACCTTGCCGACGAGCAGGTCGCCGTCACGAACCTCGGCGCCGACGCGGATGATACCGCGCTCGTCGAGGTCGGCCAGCACCTCGTCGGAGACGTTCGGGATGTCCCGCGTGATCTCCTCCGGGCCCAGCTTCGTGTCGCGGGCGTCGATCTCGTGCTCCTCGATGTGGATCGAGGAGAGCGTGTCGTCCTGCACGAGGCGCTGCGACAGGATGATCGCGTCCTCGTAGTTGTAGCCCTCCCACGGCATGAACGCCACGAGCAGGTTCTTGCCGAGCGACATCTCGCCGCCGTCGGTGGCGGGGCCGTCAGCGATGACGGCGCCCTCCTCGAGGCGCTCACCCTCGTTGACCACGACACGCTGGTTGTAGCAGGTGCCCTGGTTCGAGCGCGTGAACTTCGCGATGCGGTACGTCGAGTACGTCGCGTCGTCGTTGGCGACCGTGACGAGGTCGGCGGAGACCTCCTGCACGACACCCGCCTTCGTGGCTCGCACGACGTCACCCGAGTCGAGTGCCGCACGGTACTCGATGCCGGTACCGACGAGCGGAGCCTCCGAACGAACGAGCGGCACCGCCTGACGCTGCATGTTGGCACCCATGAGGGCGCGGTTGGCGTCGTCGTGCTCGAGGAACGGGATGAGTGCGGTCGCGGCCGACACCATCTGACGCGCCGAGACGTCCATGTAGTCGACGTCCTCGATCGCGACGTCGCTCGCCTCTCCGCCCTTGGTGCGCGCCATGACGCGGTCCTCGGCGAAGTGGTTGTCCGGCGTCAGCGGCGCGTTCGCCTGCGCGATGACGAACGTGTCCTCCTCGTCCGCCGACAAGTAGTCGACGTCGTCGGTGACCTGGCCGTCGACGACCTTGCGGTACGGCGTCTCGACGAAACCGAACGGGTTGATGCGACCGAACGACGCGAGCGAACCGATGAGACCGATGTTCGGGCCTTCCGGCGTCTCGATCGGGCACATGCGGCCGTAGTGCGACGGGTGGACGTCACGGACCTCCATGCCTGCGCGGTCCCGCGAGAGACCACCGGGGCCCAGCGCCGACAGACGACGCTTGTGCGTCAGACCGGCGAGCGGGTTGTTCTGGTCCATGAACTGCGACAGCTGCGACGTTCCGAAGAACTCCTTGATCGACGCCACCACGGGGCGGATGTTGATCAGGGTCTGCGGCGTGATGGCCTCGACGTCCTGCGTCGTCATGCGCTCACGAACCACGCGCTCCATGCGGGACAGGCCCGTGCGAACCTGGTTCTGGATGAGCTCACCGACGTTGCGCAGGCGGCGGTTGCCGAAGTGGTCGATGTCGTCGATCTCGACGCGGACGTCGATCTCTTCGCCGTGACGCGTGCCCTTCATCGTCTCCTCGCCGGCGTGCAGCGCGACGATGTACTTGATGGTGGCGACGATGTCGTCGATGCCGAGCGTCGAGTCTTCGAGCCCGCCGTCGACGCCCAGCTTCTTGTTGACCTTGTAGCGGCCGACCTTCGCGAGATCGTAGCGCTTGCCGTTGAAGTACAGGTTGTCGAGCAGCTGCTGGGCAGCCTCACGCGTCGGCGGTTCGCCCGGGCGCAGCTTGCGGTAGATCTCGAGCAGCGCGGCGTCCTGGTCGGCCGTGTGGTCCTTCTCCAGGGTGGCGCGCATCGACTCGTACTGGCCGAACTCCTCGAGGATCTGAGCCTCGGTCCAGCCCAGCGCCTTGAGCAGCACCGTCACGGACTGCTTGCGCTTGCGGTCGACGCGGACACCGACCATGTCGCGCTTGTCGATCTCGAACTCGAGCCACGCACCACGGCTGGGGATGACCTTCGCCGTGTAGATCTCCTTGTCGGAGGTCTTGTCGATGGAGCGCTCGAAGTAGACGCCCGGCGAACGGACGAGCTGCGAGACGACGACGCGCTCGGTGCCGTTGATGACGAACGTGCCGCGGTCCGTCATGAGCGGGAAGTCGCCCATGAAGACCGTCTGGCTCTTGATCTCGCCCGTCTCGGCGTTCATGAACTCAGCCGTGACGAACAGCGGAGCCGCGTACGTCATGTCGCGCTCCTTGCACTCCTCGATGGAGTACTTGACGTCCTCGAATCGGTGGTCGCGGAAGCTCAGCGACATCGAGCCGGAGAAGTCTTCGATCGGCGAGATCTCCTCGAAGATCTCCTCCAGACCGGAGCGCTCGGGCACGTCGACACGGCCCTCCGACTTGGCGGCGGCCACGCGGGCCTGCCACTTCTCGTTGCCGAGAAGCCAGTCGAAGCTCTCGGTCTGCAGCGCGAGCAGATCCGGGATTTCGAGGGGCTCACGAATTTTGGCGAAGGTGAGACGGCCGGAGGCAGTCTTCGCCGAGGACAGAGTCTGGGTCGCGGTGCGCGAGGCAGCCAAGGAGGGTCCCTTCCAGAGGCCTTACAGATCGGCAGTGCGCGCCACCTGCCGTACGGGTCCTCCCCCCTCGACGCTCCTCGGACGGCCGGCGTCATGATGTCGCGACCAAGCAGAGCGGGCAGCTCTTCGTGGTGGCGTCTTGACGCGGAATCCGGATCGGGTGTCGGGGGCAGGCGCAGACAGGGCAGCGCAAAATAGCAGGATAGTACCCAGAGAAGAAGGATGCAAGCCGACGAACTCGGAACCCGAGTCTGTCGCACCGCGCGCCCATCCTGACGAGCCCGGGTGGACCGCATCGACCGCTATGATCCGGCGCCTCCCCCGGCGCCGTCTTGACCCCACGAGAATGACGCAGGGCGGGCGCACAGTCAAGCAGCGACGCGCCGGTCGCCCGTCACCCCGCCAGGTGCGACCAGCGCGTCTCGAGCTCACGCCACGGGCCGGCGTCCGCAACCCTGCCCGCCTCCAGGACGACGACGCGGTCGGCCCGGGCGAGAGCCGAACGCTTCGACGTCGCCCCGACGACGGCGCTGCCACGCGCACGCAACGCGTCCCACAGCTCGAGCTCGGTGCGCGCGTCGAGCGCGCTCGAGACGTCGTCGGCCAGGAGCAGTTCGGCCTCCGTCGACAGGGCTCGCGCGAGCGCCAGCCGCTGAACCTGCCCACCGGACAGGCGCACCCCGCGGTGGCCGACGAGACTGTCCCGGCCGCCCGCGTTGTCGATGTCGGGGGTGAGACGCGCAGCGTCGACGGAAGTGTCGAACTCGCGCTCGTGACCGAGGAGCACGTTCTCGGCGAAGGAGCCGGAGAGCACTCGGGGCGTCTGGGCGACGTAGGCGACCTGGCCGGGGCGGAGGAAGAGCTCTGGCTCGCTCACCTCTCGTCCGTTCCACGTGAGCGAGCCGGTGTGGTGCACGAGCCCCGCGAGTGCCGCCAGCAGGCTCGACTTGCCGGAGCCCACGGCGCCCAGGAGCAGCACGAGCTCGCCCTGCCCGACGGTGAGATCCACGCCTTCGACGCCGACCGTCCCGTCATCGTGCAGGGCGGCGAGGTCGCGCAACGCCAGTTCGCGCAAGGGCTCCCTCGGCGTCTCAGGTACCTGAGGTGCCGCACCGGAGGGCAGGTCGAGGCCAGCCGGGAGGTCGACGAGATCGGCCCCGCCGGCGAGTTCGCTCGTCGCCCTGAGCCAGGCCCGCGTTCCGGGCGCCTCGGTGACGACCGACCCGGCGACCCGGCCGAACCAGTCGAAGTTGGACGCCGCGTTGACGACGAGCAGCGCCGTCGCAAGGCCCCAGGTGCCGTACAGCGCCCCCGCCCAGGCTGCCACGATGCCTGCCTGCACCATGAGCGTCGGGACGCCGTCGAGCACGGCGGCGACTCGGTGCTCGCGCACCGCGGCCTCGACGCGCGTGCGGTCGACGGCGGCGAGGTGTTCGCGGATGCGCCCGGTGCGACCCGCGAGCTTGATGGTGCGCGCTGCTTCGAGCGAGGAGACGAGGGCGCGACCGAACTGGGCACGGGACGCCGACGCCCGCGCGGCGGAGCGGCCCGCCACGCGCCGTCCGAGGGCGGAGGCCAGCGCCGAGCCGACCATGATGACGAGCAGGACGAGACCCGCGAGCCAGGTGCCACCGAGCACAGCGGTGAGAACGACGATGACGAAACCGTTGGTGAAGTCGATCCACCGGTCGGCATAGCGGACGAAGCGATCCGAATCCATCGCGCGCGCGACGACCTCGCCGGGAGGCGTGCGCGGCAGCCGGTGCTGCCCCGTCTGTCCGATGAGCACGCGCATGCGCACCCGCAGGGAGATCTCGATCCACCACCGCGGGTAACGGATGACGGCCACCGCGAGCGAGACCGGGCCGAGCATCACGCACACCGCGACCGCTGCGGCCCAACCCCATGCGGGGGTGCCGTCCGCCAGGGCCTGCACGGTGTGACCCCAAGCCCAGCCCGTGACGCTGCCGATGGCACCGAAGATGGAGAACGCGAGGAACGCGAAGATGGCCACGACGCCCCACTCGGGCCGCACCTTCAGCGCGTTGATGATCGCGCGTGCGAGGGACGAACCCTCGGGGATGTCGCGCGTGACGGGCGCCGCGCCCGTGCGTCGCGCGTGCGCGACGTGCGGGGCCTCGTGGTCCGGGGCGGGGACGGCGGACGCGCCGGCGGCTTCGGTGAGGTCGCGGAAGTAACCGGGTGTCTCGAGCAGTTCGTCACGGCGACCGAACTGCACGAGGCGCCCGCGCTCCATGACGCCGATGAAGTCGGCCCGCTCGATGGTGCCGAGACGATGCGCGATGAGGATGCCGGTGCGCCCCTCGAGCAACCGTGCAGAGGCCGCGACGACGCGGGCCTCCGTCACCGGATCCATGCGGGCGGTCGCCTCGTCGAGCACGATGACGCGCACGTCGCGTGCGAGCAGACGGGCGAACGCCAGCAGCTGTTCCTCGCCGGCCGACAGGCTCACGCCACCCGGGCCGAGCACCGTGTCGAGGCCGTCGGGCAGGGTCGAGACCCACGGGCCGAGACCGAGCGTCTCGACGACGTCCTCGATCTGAGCGCGCGGCAGCGGCTCGAAGACGGTGATGTTCTCCGCCAGCGTGCCGGCGAGGATCTCGGTGCGCTGCGTGACGACACCGACGCCCCCGCGCAGCGCCTCCAGGTCGAGGTCGCGCACGTCGACGCCGCCGAGGAAGAGCGAACCGGGCGGCGGCTCGACGGCGCGCGAGACGAGGGAGGCCAACGTCGACTTGCCGGATCCGGTGCGTCCCACCAGGGCGAGAGTCGACCCGGCCGGCACGTGCAGGTCGACGTCCTGCAGCGCGAACGTGCCGGTGCCGTAGCTGAAGTCGAGGTGACGTACGTCGAGATCCAGCGGGCCCTCCGGCAGCGCTCGTCCGCCCTCGGGTTCGGCCGGAACGGCCAGGAGGGCGCGCAGGCGCACGATGGCGCCGAGGCCCGCCTGCATGTCCGGGAACTGCTCGGCGACCCGTGCCAGCATGCCGACGAACGTGCTCGTGACGAGGAACATCGTGACGAGATCACCGACCGACATCGACGTGCGCGAGGCGAGCGCGACACCGGCGAGCACGACGAGGACGAGCAGCAGGTGCAGCGACAGGCCGGTGCGCAGCAGCAGCTTGACCTCGAGGCGCACGACGGCCAGGAACCGCTCGTGCACGCGCGCCGACAGCTTGGCGAGGCGCGCGACCACGAACGGCTGGCCGAGGCTCGTGCGGATGTCGTCGCGGCCCGCGACGCCCTCCTCGAAGATGGCGGCGTGCTCCGTCCAGGCGGCCTCCTCGAGCACCTTGCCCGCCGCGATCGGGGCGAGCAAGGAACGCATGAGCACCCACGTCAGCGCCGCGAAGAGCGGGAAGAGCACCCAGGCCGGCCACCACGTGATACCCGCGACGATCCACATCGGCACCATGGCGAGCGTCATCCGCAGCACCATCCAGATCTGCTGTCGCAGCAGGTTCGAGATCTCGTGGGTGTCGTCGTCGACACGGTCGAGGATCTCACCGCCCGCCTGCTCCGACAGGGCCTCGAGCGGTTGCGCGAGCACCGCGTCGACGAGGTCGCGACGCAGCTGCCCGGCGGCACGATCGACCATGCCCGCCCACAGGAAGCGCCCCGCGGTGTCGACGAGCGCCCCACCGAGGACGGTGACGGCCAGCAGCGTCACGAGGCGAGCGCTCGTGTGCTCGGCCAGCCGGCCCGCGATGACGGACGCCGCCGTCGTCGCCAACGCTGTGACGGCCGCGAGGATGACGGCGGCCCACGTACTGGGGACGGCGATGCGTCGCCATCCGATCTGGCGGGATGGCGAGGCGTGCGGCGCGGGTGGTGTCGTCATGGCACGTCACAGGCTACGGGTGAACACCGACAACCGCACTCGAATATCGCGCGCGTCATCGGCGGCACCGGCCTCGGCAGGGTTCCTTTGGCGCGACGCCAGGTCTGCCGGCATGCGAAAGCGGGCCGCACCGTGATGGTGCGACCCGCTTCGACGCGATGTCTCGCGATCAGTGCCCAGGCAGTGCCCGGGCAGAGATCACTTGACCTCGACGGTGGCGCCGGCGCCTTCGAGGGCTTCCTTGGCCTTGTCGGCAGCGTCCTTGGCGACACCTTCGAGAACCGGCTTCGGGGCGCCGTCGACGAGGTCCTTGGCCTCCTTGAGACCGAGGGACGTGAGGGCGCGCACCTCCTTGATGACCTGGATCTTCTTGTCACCGGCCGAGGCCAGGATGACGTCGAACTCGGACTTCTCCTCGGCAGCGCCGGCGTCGCCGCCGCCTGCAGCCGGAGCAGCCGCGGCAGCAACCGGAGCAGCAGCGGTGACGTTGAAGGTGTCTTCGAAGAGCGTCACGAACTCGGAGAGCTCGATGAGCGTCATTTCCTTGAAAGCCTCGAGGAGCTCGTCGTTGGAGAGCTTCGCCATGATGGGCGTCCTTTCTGTTCTGTCGGACCCGGACCGATGTGGTCGTGGGATCCGTGCCGTGAGTGGCGTTGTGGTGGGTTTGCGCTGATGCCGGTCGGGACCGGATCAGGCCTCGTCGCCACCCTCGGCGACGTCTGCGGTGGCCGCTTCGGCAGCCGGGGCTGCGTCGGTGGCCGGTCCCTCGGTCTCGACCTTCGCACGCAGGGCGTCGACGGTGCGAGCGGCCTGCGACAGCGGGGCCGCGAAGAGGTAGACAGCCTGGCTGAGCGAGGCCTGGAGGCCCCCGGCCAGCTTGGCGAGCAGGGTCTCGCGGGACTCGAGGTCCGCGAGCTTGTTGATCTCCTCGGCCGACATGGCCTTGCCGTCAAGGACGCCGCCCTTGATGACGAGGAGAGGGTTGGCCTTGGCGAAGTCACGCAGCTTCTTCGCCGTCTCCACCGGGTCACCGGTGACGAAGGCGATAGCGGACGGGCCCTGGAGCTGGCCGTCGAAAGCCGTCACGCCGGCTTCGGCAGCCGCACGGGCGGTCAGCGTGTTCTTCACCACGGCGTAGGTGGCGTGCTCACGAATGGAGTTACGCAGATCGGTGATCTGCGCCACGGTGAGACCGCGGTACTCCGTCAGCACGGCAGCATCCGAGTTGCGGAAGTTGTCCGCAAGCTCGGCAATGGCTGCATCCTTAGCGGCGGTAGCCATGCGCGCCTCCTTCGGTGGTGAGTGCCAGTCGCTCGGGCGACACGAAAAAAGAGCCTCGGCGCAGGCGCGCTGAGGCTCTGAAAACATGCTGACGAACAGCACGATCATCGACTGAAGCTCACCTGCGCCGGACGCTCACTGACGTGAGGCCTTCGGTCACATCCACCCAGAGGCAGAGTGCAACAACCGGCGGTCATTGGTCCTCCCAATGTACCGGGCGGGCGGCGGGCGGCCAAATCGGTGCGATCGACGCCGGTGGGCACTGGTGCACAGGCCGCGGAAACCTGACGAAAAACTTACCGTCGCGATCGGGTGCGACACGCGCCGGGCTGGTGAGACTCGAGGAGTGGCCGGTGACGCACCGGGCGCTGCCTCACCGCCTACCGAAGGACCAAGCATGCCCGACGCACCCACCCCCGCAGCTGCTCTACCCGACGATGGCGCGACCGCACGTCGTGGACTTGCCGGGCGCCATCTCGCGCCACGTGGGGTCGCCGCGATCGCCCTGGCCGCGGCCGTGACGACGGCGGTGAGTGGGTGCGGCGACGACTCGACGGCCGATGCCTCGACGAGCACCATCGCCCCCTCCGACATGAGCCGCATCGCGGCCGGCAACACGCCGCGTTCCAGTTCGACTGACCCTTCTACGTCGTTGCGCAGCGCCGCCTCGTCTGCGCCCGCGACCTCGCGGAGTGCTTCGGTCGCGTCGAGCGCATCCGGGACGACATCCAAGGCCGGCGCCGCCGCAGTCGTCATCCCCGACGCCGCCAAGGCCCACACCAAAGACGGCGCCAAGGCCTTCGTGAAGTTCTACTGGGAAACCCTCGACAAACTGGACGCGGCACCCAAAGTCGGCGTGTTAGAGCAATTGGCCGCGTCTGATTGCCAGTCGTGCATCTCGCAGCGCAATACGATCGCGACCATGGTGCGCGATGGCAGTCACATCGATGCCGCCAGCCCTCACCTGAGCAATGTGTCGATTCGGAGCGATTCCACCAACGACTCTGTCATCGTGACCTTCCATCAGGCGGCTCCCCCGGCGACCAAGGTGTCAGCCGACGGTAAGCGCGCGATATTGCCCAAGACGAGTCTAAAGGTGGCGGCACGAGCGGACTGGGTTGGCAACACCTGGAGGCTCGGTGAGTCTGGTGCTGACCAGAACTGACCTCTGCAAGCTGGCCTTGCTACCTCTCACCGGATGGGCGCTGTTGATCGCGGAGCCCATTACGGCGTCCGCGGACCTGCCCTGCCAGCAGGCTCTGGCTTGCCACAATGGCGACACGGTCTCCGTCGTCGTAAAGAAAGGTGGGGGCATCGCGACCGCGGCTCCACGCCCACCCGGCCCCCGCGACACCGATCCAGAAAGCGGCGGCTCATCAAAGCCATCCCGCATTGTGCCGCCACCACCGCCCGCAGGCAGTCATGAACCTACCGTTCCGCTCTGGGCCACAACAGGTGGCATCTCAACGACGTCAGTCCACGCACGCCCCGCTGACACGCCGTGCGCGACGGGCGAGGGGCAGACCCCGAAGCTGTCGTGCGTCAACTACACCCCCGCGCCACCTGCACCCACGATGACCACCCCCGCATCAGGAACCGCCACAGCGCCAGCAGCTCCGGCCGCGCCCACCTACACCGCCGAGCAAGCAGCCACCCAGGCCTGGACGACTCAGACCTTCACGAAGGCCACCGTCGCCATCCAACCCGCCGGCAACACCACGCTCACGGGCCTGCCCACCTACTTCCAGGCGACCTACGGCCCCGATGGTCTCGCCCCCGGTGAGACGACCACAGTCACCCTGCTCGGACACACCATCACCCTGCGCCCCACCGACGTCACCTACACCTACCACTACGGCGACACCGCCACCTACGGCCCCACCACCGACGCGGGCGGGCCCTACCCCACCGGCAATGTCACTCACACCTACCCCACCAAGGGCACCGTCACCACCCGCATCGACACCACCCTCAGCGGCCAGTACCAGGAGAACAACGGCCCCTGGCGCACCATCCCCGGCGCCACGACGATCACGGGACAGCCTCAACGGCTCACCATCGCCACCCTCCAATCACGCCTCCACCACTGACCACCGCACCCAGAGAACACACCCGCCGCCCGACCGCTCGCACCCACCCGCCAGCTGCACCACGAATGCGCGACTGCGCGCACGTTCCCCGTGTGGGTGCACAAGTCCCCAGCAGAGTCGCTGCACCAACTGTTCACCCACTGGCCACGATGACGCACCCTGCGCGCCGCGGCCCGCCGCCTACTGTCAGCTCGTCCTGTTGCTGAACTAACGAAAGCCCCTCATGCCACTGCTTCCCCAGCGCCCCACCGCCATCGTCACCGTCGCCGCAGCCGTCGCGGGGCTGACGTCGTTCTCGCTGTCCACCGCAGGTTCGGCGCAGGCTGCGTCGACCACCGTCACGATCAGCGAGGTGTTCGGCGGAGGCGGCAACAGCGGCGCACCGCTGCGCAGCGACTTCGTCGAGCTCTACAACACCTCGAGCGCGCCCGTCGACCTCACCGGCTGGAGCGTCCAGTACTGGTCCGCGTCGGGCACGAGCGCCCAGAAGACTCCGCTCAGCGGCCAGGTCGCACCGGGACACCACTTCCTCGTCAAGGAAGCCGACGGCGCGAACGCGTCCGCGCCCGCCCTGGAGAATCCTGACGTGACGGGCACGATCGCGATGTCGGGCACCGCGGGCCGCGTCGCCATCGTCGACCCGAACGGCGCCACCGTCGACCTCGTCGGCTGGGGCGGGGCGAGCGTCGCGGAGGGTTCCCCTGCCCCCGCGACGACGAACTCGACATCCGTCTTCCGCAAGAGCGAGTGCACCGACACCGACGACAACGCTGTCGACTTCACCGTCGGCACCCCGACGCCGACGTCGTCGGCGGCCGGCGCGACGGCCTGCACCCCGCAGGCGCCGCACGAGCCGTCGACGGTGACGATCCAGCAGATCCAGGGTTTTTCGCACCTCTCGCCGCTCAGGGACGAGCGCGTCAGCAAGGTCAGCGGTGTCGTCACCGCCATCAATGCCACCGGGTTCTGGATGCAGGCCCCGAGCGACGACGACGACGCGACGAGCGACGCCGTCTTCGTCTACACCAAGACCGCGCCCACCGCCGTCGTCGGTGACGCCGTCAGCGTCGACGCCACCGTCTCCGAATTCCGACCGGGCGGCGCCTCGGGCAACGACAACCTGACGACGACGCAGCTGACGAGCCCCGTCGTCACCGTCACCGCGTCCGGGCAAGCGCTGCCGGCGCCTGCCGTCCTCGGCAAGGACCGCATCGCCCCACAGCAGAACGTCGAGTCGGGCGACCCGAAGAACGTCGAATCGGCAGCGGCCACCTTCGACCCGACGAAGAACGCGATCGACTTCGACGAGTCGCTCGAAGGCATGCGCGTCGCCCTCGACGATGCGCGCGCCGTCGGCCCGACCAACCCCAAGTACCGCGAGACCCCGGTCGTGCCCGGCCAGAACGTCGACGCGCTGACCACGCCGCGCGGTGGCGTGCTCTACTCCGGCTACGACCACCCGAACGCGATGCGCGTCATCCTCGACGACCAGGCCAAGCCCGCCAACCCGCTGCCCGTCAGCACCGTAGGTGACGTCTACACCGGCCGCACCACCGGCATCATGGACTACTCCTTCGCCATGCCGCACGTGCACGTCACCGACGTCGCGGGGCACCGCAGCGCCGGCCTGAAGCGCGAGACGACGAAGGCCCAGGGCCTGTTCGAGATGGCCGTCGCGACATTCAACGTCGAGAACCTCGCACCCAGCGACCCCCAGACGAAGTACGACCGCCTCGCCGGCCAGATCACGGGCAACCTGCACTCCCCCGATGTCCTCGCGCTCGAAGAGATCCAGGACAACAACGGCGCCCAGAACGACGGCACCGTCGACTCGTCCACGACCGTCAAGAAGCTCGTCGACACCATCAAGGCCGCCGGCGGCCCGACGTACCAGGCGCGCTGGGTCGACCCCGAGAACGGCAAGGACGGAGGCCAGCCCGGAGGCAACATCCGCCAGGTGTTCCTCTACCGCACCGACCGCGGCACGTCGTTCGTCGACAAGGGAACCCCCGGCGCGACGACGGCCACCGGCGTCACCGGGCGTGGCCTGTTCACCGACCTCACCGTCTCGCCCGGCCGCATCGACCCGACGAACACCGCCTTCACCGACTCGCGCAAGCCGCTCGTCGGCGAGTTCAAGTTCCGCGGGACGAAGGTGTACGTCATCGCCAACCACTTCAACAGCAAGGGCGGCGACGACCCGCTCTTCGGCCGCTGGCAGCAGCCCGTGCGCTCGTCCGAGACGCAGCGCCACGCGCAGGCCACCGTCGTGCGCGGATTCATCGACAAGCTGCTCGCCGCCGACCCCAACGCTCGCATCGTGACGCTCGGTGACCTCAACGACTTCGAGTTCAGCCGGACCACCGACATCCTCGTCGGAAACCGCAAGACAGCGATGACGGACCTGCCGCGCACCCTGCCCGCCAACGAGCGGTACTCGTACGTGTACGAGGGCAACAGCCAGATCCTCGACCACATCCTGCTCAGCCCCAAGCTCGCCCAGCCCTGGCTCGGCCTCGCGAAGCCGCTGTTCAACTACGACATCGTCCACACCAACAGCGAGTTCCCCGACCAGGACTCCGACCACGACCCGCAGATCGTCCGCATGACCGTCACCCCGTTCTGAGGTCATGCGGCCGGCCATGTGATCTGGACGGCACAACAGGCGAGGCCCGCACCCCGAACGAATCGGGATGCGGGCCTCGCCCGTCGAGAAGCGTCGACCGCTCACGTAGAGCGATCGAGCGAGAAGCCGATCAGGCCTGCTCGGCGCCGTCCTCCATGAGGTTGCGCGTGCGCGACTGGTCGATCAGGATGCCAGGGCCCATCGTCGTGGCCATCGTGGCCTTCGTGATGTAACGACCCTTCGACGCCGACGGCTTCAGACGCAGGATCTCATCGAGCGCAGCCGCATAATTTTCGACAAGAGCCTTCTCGTCGAACGAGGACTTGCCGATGATGAAGTGCAGGTTCGCGTGCTTGTCGACACGGAACTCGATCTTTCCGCCCTTGATGTCTCCGACGGCCTTCGCGACGTCCATCGTCACCGTTCCCGTCTTCGGGTTCGGCATGAGACCACGCGGACCGAGCACCTTACCCAGGCGACCGACCTTGCCCATGAGGTCGGGCGTCGCGACGACGGCGTCGAAGTCCGTCCAGCCACCCTGAACCTTGGCGATCAGGTCATCCGAACCAACGAAGTCGGCGCCGGCAGCCTCGGCCGCCGCAGCCTTGTCACCGTTGGCGAACACGAGGACGCGAGCCGTCTTACCCGTGCCGTTCGGCAGGTTCACCGTGCCACGAACCATCTGGTCCGCCTTGCGCGGGTCGACACCGAGGCGCATCGCAACCTCGACCGTCGAATCGAACTTCGTGCCGGCCGTCTCCTTCGCGAGGCGAACAGCCTCGAGCGGCGAGTACAGCTTGCCTTCTTCGATCTTCTCTTCCGCCGCGCGGTACGTCTTGCTGCGCTTCATCTCAAACTCCTTCAACAGGGAGATCGTGGTTCTACGAGCCAGCGCCGGCCCAACCACTTTCGGGCTCCGCGCCCCCGACACCAGGTCGATCCTGACGCCGCGATGCCACACAGGCAACCAGACGATTCTACGTGACGTGCGGGGGTGGGGTGAAATCGGCGACGGACGCACGAAGCCCCTGACCCAGGTGAGGGCCAGGGGCTTGCGTCGAACCGGCAGACAATTTCTTCTCGACTGATCGATCCCCGCCGCAACGTCACGGCAGTACGAACATCATCGATCGTACCGAAGGTGCACTCTCAGACACTTCTTCTCGACTGAACGCACCCCGGCCGGAACGTCACGGCAGTACGAACATCACTGCCCGTACCGAGGATGCACTCTCAGACACTTTTCCTCGACTGAACGCACCCCGCCGGAACGTCACGGCAGTACGAACATCACTGCCCGTACCGGCGGTGCACTTTCAGTCGGTGGTAATCCCCATCGAACGCGCCGTACCCGCAATGATCCGCGACGCCATGTCGAGATCGTTCGCGTTGAGGTCCTGCATCTTCTGCTGCGCGATCTCACGAACCTGATCCGCCGACAGGTGCGCGACCTTCGTCTTGTGCGGCTCGCCGGAACCCTTCTGGACGCCCGCAGCCTTCTTGATGAGCTCAGCAGCCGGCGGCGTCTTCGTGATGAACGTGAACGAACGGTCCTCGTAGACCGTGATCTCGACCGGGATGACGTTGCCGCGCTGGGACTCCGTCGCAGCGTTGTACGCCTTGACGAACTCCATGATGTTCACACCGTGCTGACCCAGCGCCGGACCGACCGGCGGAGCCGGCGTCGCCGCACCGGCCTGGATCTGCAGCTTGATGAAACCGGAAACCTTCTTCTTCGGAGGCATGAAGCCACCTCTTTCCTGTCATGGGCCGACGCCGTGGGCGATGACCCGGTTGCATCCTCACCACCCGGACAGGCGATGAGAGGTTGATGACGACCGCCGCGACGAAACGCGCGGCAGGTCGAAGGATCAGATCTTCGCGACCTGGTTGAAGCCCAGTTCGACCGGCGTCTCGCGACCGAAGATCGACACGAGCACCTTGATCTTCTGCGTGTCCGCGTTGATCTCGGAGATCGTCGCGGGCAACGTCTCGAACGGGCCTTCCATGACGGTGACGGACTCGCCGACGGTGAAGTCGACATCCGCGGACGCCGACGACGCGGAGCCACTCGACGCGGCCGCACCCTCAGCCGAAGCCTCCGGCTCCTCGAACGTCGGGTTCAGCATCGTGACGACCTCGTCGATCGACAACGGGTACGGCTGGTGCGCGTTGCCGACGAAGCCCGTGACACCCGGGGTGTGACGCACTGCGCCCCACGACTCGTCCGTCAGATCCATGCGCACGAGCACGTAACCCGGGATGCGCACGCGCGTACCCGACTTCTTCTGCCCGTTCTTGATCTCGGTGTAGTCCTCCATCGGAACCTCGATCTGGAAGATGTAATCCTCCATGTTGAGGCTCGTGATGCGCTGCTCGAGGTTCGTCTTCACACGCTTCTCGTAGCCCGCGTAGGAGTGGATGACGTACCAGTCACCGAACTGCGACTTGAGCTCCGCGATGAACGCCTCGCGAGGGTCGACCGCGTCAGCCTGCTCGGCCGGGGCGACCTCGGCGTCGACGACGGCCTCCTGCTCCACCTCGCGCTCGGCGTCGTCGGCGTGGGCCTCGGCGGCGCTCGGCAGTTCGCCGACCTCGCCCTGCTCGGGCGCCAGGTCAGCGTCAGGCGTGCGCACAGCGCCCGCCGCGAATTCGGCCTCTTCCGCCGCAGCCGGCGAAAGCTGCTCGGGGTTCTGCTCGGTCATCGACCTGCTTCCTTCACATGTGGGGACGTACGTCGCGTGCTCTCACACGAACGCCGCCCGCGCGGCCCCCGCGGGGGCGCTCAGGCGGCGAATCTTCGAGATGGGCCCGGGACTCAGTTCGAACCGAAGACCCAGGAGACCGCACGCGTGAACAGCCAGTCTAGACCGTTGACGTACGCCATGATGACGGCGAGGAAGACCAGGACCGCGATCGTGTACGTCGTCAACTCGTCACGCGTCGGATAAACGACCTTGCGCATCTCGCCGATGACCTGCCGGATGAACAACAGGATGCGGCCGAAGAAACCGCGGCGCTCAGATTCACCCGCGACGGAAGCCCCCGTCACGACATCGGAATCTGCCACGGCCCCGCCCTCTCGGATCAATACGCTGTGCAGGGCACGAGGGACTTGAACCCCCAACCCCCGGTTTTGGAGACCGGTGCTCTGCCAATTGAGCTAGTGCCCTTCGCGAGCGAACCCGCGCGACGCGGCGGTTGAGTGCCGTGTCGACCCCCAACTGTACGGGACGACGACGCTCGAACGGAAATCTGGCCCTCCCCCGTGCGTGATGCGCGGCAGCCGTCGCGCGAGGGCGGTGACAGGATGAGCGGGTGACGAGTCGCGACACCTCCCCCAGCCGCTCCCGGCGAGACCTCGACGCCCTGCCGAAGGCGCACCTGCACCTGCACTTCACCGGCTCGATGGCGTTCGACACCCTGCTCGACATGAGCGTGACGCACGGCGTCCGGCTGCCGGACAGCCTGAGGCGCAGCTGGCCTCCTCAGCTCGCATCGGCCCGCGACGAGCGGGGTTGGTTCCGCTTCCAACGCCTCTACGACGCCGCCCGCGCCTGCGTGCGTAGCGAGGATGACATGCGCCGCATCGTCGACGAGGCCGCCGCGAGCGATGCGCGTGAGGGCTCACGATGGTTGGAGATCCAGGTCGACCCCACGTCCTACGCACCGTTCGTCGGCGGCATCACACCCGCCTTGGAGATCGTGCTCGACGAAGCTGCGCGGGCCGGTGAGCGTCACGGCATCGGGGTGGGCGTCGTAGTCGCGGCGTCACGGCTACGGCATCCCCTCGACGCGCGGACGTTGGCCCGGCTCGCGGCGAAGAACGCCGGCGGTGTCGTCGGCTTCGGATTGAGCAACGACGAACGCCGCGGCGACACCTCCGCGTTCGCGCCGGCGTTCCGCATCGCGCGCAACGCGGGCCTCGCCTCACTGCCCCACGGGGGCGAACTGCTCGGCGCCGACGCCGTGAGCGAGACGCTCGACGCGCTGCACCCCACGCGGCTCGGGCACGGGGTGCGTTCCGCGGAATCGCCTGAGGTGTTGGCGCGCGTCGTCGATGCCGGCGTCGGGCTCGAGGTGTGCCCCGGCAGCAATGTGGCACTCGGCGTGTACGAGAGCGCCCCGGAGGTGCCCCTGCGTCCCTTGTTCGACGCAGGCGCGCGGATGGCGCTCGGCGCCGACGACCCGCTGCTGTTCGGCTCACGCCTCACGGATCAGTACCGCACCGCGCGCGACGTCCACGGATTCAGCGACGCCGAACTCGCCCAGCTCGCGCGCGACAGTTTCACGATCTCGAACGCGCCGGCGGACGTCGTCGCGGCCGCGGACGCCGACATCGACGCCTGGCTCGCCGCACCGCCTGCTTGAGCGCTCAGCCGGCCTCCCAGATTGCTGCGTCGCGCTCGAGCATCGAGTGCGCGGACGCCGGAGGTGGGCGGAGCGGGTCAGGCGATCGGTTCGAGCCCGACCCACACGGGCTCGGGCACGAGACGCACGCCGAACGCGGCCTCGACGCCGTCGACGATCTCGGTGGCGAGGGCCACGACGTCCGATGCGCTGGCATCGCCACGGTTCGTCAGAGCGAGCGTGTGCTTGGTCGACAACGCCGCCGGGCCGGGCATGTTGTACCCCTTGCCGAAGCCGGCCTTGTCGATGAGCCAGGCCGCCGACGTCTTGAGCAACCCCGGGTGCGCCGCGCCGGCGGGGAACTCGGGCGGTGTGGGTCCGTCGGCGCCGAGGCGCTCGGCCGCTCGCTCGCGGATGCGCGCCATGACGCGTTCGGAGACGATCGGGTTGGTGAAGAACGAACCGCACGACCAGGTGTCATGATCGGCCTCGACGACGACCATCCCGCGCTTGGAACGCTGGGCGAGGACGGCCTCGCGGGCGTCGGCGAGCGGAACGCGATCGCCCTGCTCGACGCCGAGCCCCGCGGCGAGATCCGCGTACGCGATGGGCTGGCTGCGATCGGCCTTGCGCAGCTGGAACGACACGTCGAGCACGACGTAGCGACCGCTCGCGTCGCCGTCACGGAAGGGGGTGTTCTTGAAGATGCTGTGACGGTAGGTGAAGTCGCAGTCGGCGTTGGCGAACGTCTTGATCTGCTGGGTGACACGGTCGTACGTCCGTACGCTCGCGACGGTCTGCGCGACCTCCTGGCCGTACGCGCCGACGTTCTGCACGGGCGTCGCGCCGACGAGCCCCGGGATACCCGACAACGCCTCGATGCCGGACCAGTCGTGGCTGCAAGCGTACGCGACGAACTCGTCCCACACCATGCCGGCACTGACACGAACCGTCACGCCCCCGCAGTCGGAGTCGTGCTCGACCTCGAGGGTGTCGTTCGCGATCTTGACGACCGTGCCGGGAAAACCCTCGTCCGCGATGAGCAGGTTCGAACCGCCCGAGAGCACGAGCAGCGGCTCCTCGGCGTCATCGACCTCGCGCACGACGTCGACGATCTCGTCGATCGTCTCCGCGACCACGAGACGTCGAGCAGGGCCACCGACATGCATCGTCGTCAGGCTCGCGAGCGGGACGTCGAACTGCTCCTGCATGAAGACCTCGATCAGAGTTGGATGACTGCTCTCGTTCGACTCAAGACCTTAGTGCCTGCCACCGACACCGCCGCGTCCAGCGTCACCCTGCCCGCGTCGTCGTCGCGCGAGAACAGCGAGACGACGATGTCGACGCGTGCATCGCCGCCGGCAGGCACGACGACGGGCGCGGCGAAGCGGGTGCCGAAGGAGACGATCAAGTGCCCCTGCGCCAGCTCCTCGATGCGTGAGGCGACCAGCCCCATCGTCAGCATGCCGTGGGCGATGACGTCGGGCAGGCCGACGCTCTTGGCGAACGCCTCGTCCTGGTGGATCGGGTTCTGATCGCCGCTGGCGTCGGCGTAGGCGACGAGATCGGCGCGTCGAAGCGTTTCGCTCGTCTCGAGCAACGTGTCGCCCGCGCTCGCGGACGTGAGGTCGACGCTGCGGTGTTCGTGCTCGCTCATGCGTGCGTCTCCTCTGCCCTGATGACGACGACGCTCGTCATGTCAGCTCGACGCGACCCGTCAGCGGTGGTGACGGCGGTGGCGAGCGTGACCATGTCGTGTCCACCGGCCGACCGAACGCGCGCGACGGTCGTCTCGGCGATGAGCGCCTCCCCCGCGACGATCGGCGCGTGATGCGTGAACGTCTCCTCGCCATGGACGAGGCGCGAGAAGTCGACGCCGGCCTCCTCATCGCGCATGAAGAGCGCCTCCGCCTGCTGGGCGAGCGTGACGGCGAACGTCGTCGGCGCGACGGCGTTCGTGTGGCCCGCGACGCGGGCGGCGTCGACGTCGAGGCAACGGTCGTCGCTCGCGCGGACGGCGCGGGCGAACGTCACGATCTCATCGCGCGTGACGACGTGCGCCTGCGGCATGCGGTAGGTGCGGCCCTCGACCGCCGGGTTCACTGGCATGTCTCGACGCTAGAGGTGCTTCGGCGTTACTCGGAAGTCGGCGATGCGCGCCGAGGCTGGCAGTCGGCAGCACGACGGACGTCAGACGAATGTGACCGAAAATCGCAGATGGGGACGAGAACCGCGAAGGTGGGCAGGATTCGCCGATGGGGACGTGAATCGCAGATGGGCGGGGTTGCGAAACGGCCGTCACCCTGGAGGGGTGACGGCCGTGACGTGTGGTTCAGACGAGATCAGCGGGTCTCGCGGTGAGCCGTGTGCTTCGTGCAGCGCTTGCAGTACTTCGCCAGCTCGAGACGGTCGGGGTTGTTCCGACGGTTCTTCTTGGTGACGTAGTTGCGCTCCTTGCACTCGGTGCAAGCCATCGTGATCTTCGGGCGAACGTCAGCGCTCTTCGAGGCCATGTCCTACACCTACTCTCAAAAAAGTCGAAACTGTCGCGAGACAGACTGTCGGGAAAAACTTGGTAGCGGGAGCGGGACTCGATCCCGCGACCTCACGATTATGAGTCGTGCGCTCTAACCAGCTGAGCTACCCCGCCATGCCATGATCGCCGTCTCCGGCGCTCACGCGAGCCCCCAAACGGAATCGAACCGTTGACCTTCTCCTTACCATGGAGACGCTCTGCCGACTGAGCTATAGGGGCCTCACGCCACTGCCGCCGAGGCTGTTTCAGCTGCTCGGCGCGTTTCAGGCGCGAGGAACACCTTACACGGCGCCCGAACGAACACGAAATCGACGAGCCCACGGCTACGGACGCGGTGCCGCCGCGGCTCGCCCCACGACGGCGGGATCGGGTCGTCGTCACCGTCCCGGCGCCGAGACGTGTCACCCCTGAGACGCGGGATCCCGACGGCACGTCATGCCTCGGGATCCCGCGTCTCAGGGGTGTGCCTCACAGCGGACGGATCGTGCCCCGAGCGTGCTCCGTGCCCTTCTTGGCGTTGCGCAGCGCGAGGTCGAACGACCCCGGCCCGCCCGCGGACTGCGCGATGAAACGCACCGTCGACGGGATGAGCACCGGCTTCTTGAACGCAACGTTCACCTCGTAGGCGTCGGGCAACCGGTTCTCGAGCGCGCCGAGCATGCGGGCCTTGCTCCACATGCCGTGCACGATCGTCGTCGGGAAGCCGAGCGCCTTCGCTGCGAGCGGGTTCATGTGGATCGGGTTGACGTCGCCCGACACCTTCGCGTATCGGCGTCCGAGGTCGCCGGCGAGGCGCCACGTCGCACCGAAACCGTCGATGGCGTCCGGCTCGTCGACCTTCGGCGGCACCTCTCCGTCGACCTTCGCGCCGCGAAAGAGGTACGTCGAGCGGTCCTCCCACACGAGTTCGCCGTCGACGTACACCTCACCGACGAGGTCGGCCTGCGCACCACGAAAGTGCGGACGCAGGTTCTCGACCCGCGCGCGCAGCTCCAGCGTCTCGCCCAACAGCACCGGACGGTGCTGACGGATCGTGTTCTCGAGGTGCACCGAACCCATGAGGGCGAACGGGAAACCCGGATCCGACATGAGCGCGACCTGCAGCGGGAAGACGAGCACGTGCAGGTACGTGCTCGGCACCCGGTTGCTCAGCGCGAACCCGCAGACCGCGTCGTAGTCGGCGACGTCCGCGACGCTCGGCGTCACGTCGCGTCGCACGACCTCGAGGTCGGGCAGCGTCCGCCCCTTGCGCTTCGACCCGGTGACGACGGCCTTCGCGAACATGGGGCCGAGCTTCGGCTCGCCCTTCAGCTCGATCATGCGCGTCATGTCAGGCTCCGATCTGGCTCTGCCCACACACGCGCAGCACCTGGCCGGTGACGCCCGCCGAGCCCGGCTCGGCGAAGAACGCGATGGCCTCGCCGACGTCGATCGGGTTGCCGCCCTGCATCATCGAGTTGAGGCGGCGGCCCACCTCGCGCGTCGCCATCGGAATCTTGGACGTCATGTCGGTCTCGATGAAGCCGGGCGCGACGGCATTGACGGTGATGTCGCGGTCGGCCAGCTTCTCCGAGAGCTCACGCACCATGCCGATGACGCCGGCCTTCGACGCCGCGTAGTTCGCCTGACCGCGGTTGCCGCCGATGCCGGAGGTCGAGGCGACCGACACGATGCGTCCGCCGTCCTTGAGACCACCCTTCGTCGCCGGGTCGAGCAGCACCGCGTTGATGCGGAACTGCGCGCCGAGGTTGACGTCGACGACCGAGTTCCAGCGCGCCTCGTCGGTGTTGACGAACAGCTTGTCGCGCGTGATGCCAGCGTTGTGGACGATGACGTCGAGCTTGTCGGCGTGACGGGCGACGGCCTCGGCGATCTTCGCGCCCGCGTCGGGTGAGGTGATGTCGAGCCCGAGCGAGGTGCCGCCGATCTCGTTGGCGACCTTGCTCAGCGCGTCGCCGGCGGCCGGGATGTCGACGGCGATGACGTGTGCACCGGCGCGGGCGAACACGCGCGCGATCTGCGCGCCGATGCCGCGCGCCGCACCCGTGATGACGGCGACCTGGCCTGCGAACGGCTGGTGCCAGTCGGCGACCTCGGTGACGGCGTGCTTGCGGATGCGGATCGGCTGACCCGACACGTACGCCGAGCGGCTCGAGCCGAAGAAGCGCAGCGGCGCCTCCAGCACGGCCGCGTCGCCCTGGGCGTCGGGGTCGATCCAGAACAGGTTCGCCGAGCCGCCGGCGCGCAGTTCCTTGCCGATCGAGCGCGTGATGCCCTCGAACGCCTGCGCCGTCGCGGCGGCTTCGACGTCGTCGAGCGCGGACGGCGTCGTCGCCATGACGATGACGCGCGCCGACCTGCCGAGCGCCTTGACCGCCGGGATCGCGATCTCGCGGAACGTCTCGAGGTCGCTCAGCTTCGTCGCCGCGGTGACGTCGATGACGAACGCGCCGAGCTTGTCGGAGTACGTCGCCTCTGCGGTGGCGTCGACGACGTCGGCGCCGGAGCCGCGCAGGATCGCCGCGGCCGTCGAACCGACGACGCCGGAACCGACCGTGCCGACGGCGGCGGGGCCGTCGAGCAGGTCCTGACCGACCTCGTAGCGGCGCAGGACGGGAGGCTGCGGCAGCCCGATCTGCTTGGCGAGCTTCTTGCCGAAACCGTTGTTGACGAAGTTCGAGTAACCGTCAGCCATCACACTGCCTCCAGAATCGCGACGACGCCCTGGCCACCAGCGGCGCACACGGAGATGAGGCCGCGGCCGGAGCCCTTCTCGTGCAACTGCTTGGCGAGCTGCGCGATGATGCGGCCACCGGTGGCCGCGAACGGGTGGCCCGCGGCGAGCGAGCTTCCGTTGACGTTGAGCTTGCTGCGCTCGATCGAGCCGAGCGGCGCGTCGAGACCGAGCTTGTCCTTGCAGAACTCGGGGCTCTCCCAGGCCTTGAGCGTGGCGAGCACCGTCGAGGCGAACGCCTCGTGGATCTCGTAGAAGTCGAAGTCCTGCAGGCTCAGACCGTTGCGCGCGAGCAGGCGCGGCACCGCGTACGCGGGGGCCATGAGCAGGCCCTCCTTGCCGTCGACGTAGTCGACCGCGGCGGCCTCACCGTCGACGAAACGGGCGAGCAGCGGCAGATTGCGCTCCTTCGCCCACGCCTCGCTGCCGAACAGCACGGCCGAGGCGCCATCCGTCAGCGGCGTCGAGTTGCCGGCGGTCATCGTCAGGCCCTCGCCCTTGCCGAAGACCGGCTTGAGCTTCGCGAGCTTCTCGACCGTGCTGTCGGGACGCAGGTTGTTGTCCTTGGCGAGGCCGAGGAACGGCGTGACGAGGTCGTCGAAGAAGCCACGCTCGTAGGCGGCGGCCATCTTCTGGTGCGACGCGGCGGCGAGCTCGTCCTGAGCCTCACGCGTGATACCCCACTCCTTGGCCGTGATGGCCATGTGGTCGCCCATCGCGAGGCCGGTGCGCGGCTCCGAGTTGCGGGGCTGCTCGGGCGCGAGCTGGTTCGGGCGGATCGAGGCGAACGCCTTGAGGCGATCCGGCGTCGTCTTCGCGTAGTTCGCCTTCATGAGCGTCTTGCGCAGACCCTCGTTCAGTGCGAGCGGCGCGTCGGACGTCGTGTCCGTGCCACCGGCGATCGCCGAGTCGATCTGGCCGAGCTTGATCTTGTTCGTCACGAGGATCGCGGCCTCGAGACCCGTCGCGCAGGCCTGCTGGATGTCGTAGGCCGGCGTCGTCGGCGCGAGGTGGCTGCCGAGGACGGATTCGCGGGTGAGGTTGAAGTCGCGCGAGTGCTTGATGACGGCACCGGCGACGACCTCACCGAGGCGCTCACCCGAGAGGGAGAAGCGCGAGACGAGGCCGTCGAGGGCCGCCGTCAGCATGTCCTGGTTGGAGGCCTTGAGGTAGGCGCCGCCCGAGCGGGCGAACGGGATGCGGTTGCCGCCGATGACGTAGGCGTCACGGATCGTGGTCATGAATCGCTCCGGTTGAGTCGTGGTGGGTCGTGCGCGAGCCGATGACGAGGCCGCGCGGACGTGAGCACTCGTCAAAACTTACCGATACGGACAGTAGCAGGTACGACGCGTACGCGATACCGTGTCAGGCATGTCCACCACCACCCGAGCAACGAGCGCCCAACCCGACGGACGCGACGCGCGCTGGGCCGCCCATCGCGTCGCCCGCCGTCGCGAGCTCGTCGACGCCGCCCTGCGCGCCATCCGCCGTCACGGCGCCGGAGTGGGGATGGACGAGATCGCGGCCGAGGCCGGCACGAGCAAGACCGTCATCTACCGCCACCTCGGCGACCGGCTGGGGCTCTACCTCGCCGTGTGCGAATCGGTCGACGCGCTCATCCTCGCCGAGATCGACGCCGCCGCGAGCGCCACGTCGGATGGTGACGGCGAGGCCCGCGCCACCGGCTCGTCCGCGCGACGCACGCCGCCCGGGCCCGCGATGCTCGGCGCCGTCATCGACTCCTACCTGCGCCTCGTCGAACGCGATCCCGAGGTGTACCGGTTCGTCGTGAGGCGCCCGGACGTGACGCTGCCGGAGGGTCCTGGCGATCCCGTCACCGGCCTTTCGGGACGGATCGCCGACAACCTCTTCGACCTCCTGCTGGCCTTCGGCCCCGGCACCCAGGAAGCTCGCGGGAGAGCGCGAGCGTTCGCGTGGGGCGTCGTCGGCCTCGTCAAGGAATCGGCCGACCGGTGGCTGGAGAACCCCGGCGGATTGAGTCGCGCGCAGCTCGCCGCCCACCTCGCCGCGCTCGCCCACGGCGGCCTCGCCGGGGCGCTGGCGCGAGACGTGCCAGGGCCGGCCGATGCGCACATCGCTACTGATGGCCCCGGCGGCGTCGACCGACCCGACCGCCCCGCCGACACCGGACGCGACGAGCGAAGCATCCACGACGACACTGCCCGATCCGACGAAACACCGACGTTCGACCCGGCCGGATGACACGATCCGTTCCGAGGCAGCTCTCACCCGCAGGCCGCACCGCGGCGCCCGCGGCCGACAAGGAGGACGACATGAGCACGACTCCCGAGACCACGACCGAGAACACTCCGCCCGCGCCCGCGCCCGCGACGAACGACGTCGTCGAGCAGATGCGCATCGCGCTCGACGGGCCGTGGCGCGACCTGCGCGAGCGGATCCGCGGCGAGCTGCCGTGGGAGGCCATCAGTGGCACGCCCGGCGAGTCGATCGAGGCCCAGCGCGAGCGAGTGACGCGTCAGGTGCTCGCGCTCGCCGACAAGGGGTACGGCTCGATCGGTTTCCCGACGCAGTACGGCGGCACGCTCGACTACGGCGCGTCCTGCGTCGCGTTCGAGATGGAGGCGTACGGCGACCTGTCGCTGCTCATCAAGAACGGCGTCCAGTTCGGTCTGTTCGGCGGCGCCGTCTCGCGCCTCGGCACCGACAAGCACCTCGCCGCGTACGTGCCCGACATCATGAGCGGCAAACTGATGGGCTGCTTCGCGATGACGGAGGTCGGGCACGGCTCGAACGTCGCCGCCGTCGAGACGACCGCGACATACGACGCGCAGACCGACGAGATCGTCGTGCACTCCCCCACCGTCTCCGCGACGAAGACGTACATCGGCAACGCCGCCAAGGACGGACGCGCGGCCGCCGTGTTCGCGCAGCTCGTCGTCCCGAGCGTCGGTGACGTCGCCGACGGCGAGGAGGAGACCCCGAGCAAGGGCGTCCATGTCGTCGTCGTGCCGATCCGCGACGAAGACGGAAACCCGATGCCGGGCGTCACGATCGGCGACAACGGCGTCAAGGGCGGGCTGCCCGGCGTCGACAACGGCACGATCGCGTTCGACCACGTCCGTGTGCCCCGCGAGAACCTGCTCGACAAGTTCGGCGGCATCGACGAGACCGGCACCTACGTCTCGGAGATCGACAACATCAACCGGCGCTTCTTCACGATGCTCGGCACGCTCGTGCGCGGCCGTGTGTGCGTCGGCGGTGGCGCGGGTGCGGCGGCGCAGAAGGCGCTCGCCATCGCCGTCCGCTACGGCGAACAGCGGCGTCAGTTCTCCGCTCCCGGCTCGCCCGACGAACTCGTCGTCCTCGACTACCTCGCGCACCAGCGCAAGCTGCTGCCGCGCCTCGCGAAGTCGTTCGCGCTGCGCTTCACGCAGAACGCCATGACGGCGCGCCTGCAGGAACTGGAGGACGCAGCGACGTCGTCGGAGAAGGAGACGCCCGGCGCCGACCACGAGGACGCTCAGCGTGAGCTCGAGGCGTGGGTCGCCGGCATGAAGGCGCAGACGACTTGGCATGCGCTCGACACGATCCAGGCGTGCCGCGAGGCGTGCGGCGGCGCCGGGTACATGGCGACCAACGGGCTGACGCAGATGCGCGCGGACATCGACGTGTTCGCGACGTTCGAGGGCGACAACACCGTCCTCATGCAGCTCGTCGCGAAGGGGCTGCTGACGGAGTACAAGGACCAGTGGGGCGATCTCGACATCGCGGGGACGATCGCGAAGGTCACCGCGCAGACCGTCGAGGGACTCGTCGAGAACACGCTGAAGCGTGCCGGCCTGCAGCGCCTCATCGACGGCGCGACGCCGCGCAACGACGAGACGGCGCTCGACTCGCGCGGCTGGCAGGAGTCGATGTTCTCCGAGCGCGCGTCGCACCTGCTCGAGACGGCCGCGATGCGGCTGCGCAAGGCGGGCAAGAGCGACGGGTTCGCCGTGTTCAACGCGGCCCAGGATCACATCCTCGCCGCGGCGAAGGCCGACATCGACCTGCGGATCTTCGAAGCGTTCAAGGAAGGCCTCGAGGCCATGCCCGAGGGCGAGGCGCGCAAGCTCATGGCGAAGGTGTTCGACCTCTACGCACTGGCGTCGATCGAGGAGGACAAGGGCTGGTTCATCGAGCACGGTCGCATCACGACGTCACGTTCGAAGGCCGTCACGACGCGCATCAACGAGCTGTGCGCCGAGCTGCGTCCCCACGCCGTCGACCTGACGAAGGCGTTCGGAATCCCCGAGTCGTGGCTCGAGAACGACCTCATCGACCTCGGTCAGGACCGCGCGGGTGTGACGGCCTGACGACGGGTTCGACGCGTCGCGGGTTACAGGGCGCTTCGGCGGCCGACGCATCGCGGCGCGAATGCTGACGGGCGCCTCACCTGGCTGGTGGGGCGCCCGTCAGGCGTTCTGTCCGCGCGTCTGGTGATGTGCCTGGCCGCACGCGGGGGCGTCCCGGGGCTCAGCGCACCGGTTCGCTGGAGGCGACGAGCTGTTCCAACGTCATCGCCTTCTGCCCGGTGAGCAGTCGCACGTCGTTGCTGACGACGTCGAGCTCCCCCGCGGCGATCGCCGTGTAGGTGCTCACCCATGCGTCCATCTCGAACGGCTGCGGGTCGTACTTCTGCCGTGACGCGCGCGCCTGCTCGATCGTCTCGGGTTCGTAGCGGAAGTCGCGGTCGCGACCCGCGCTGAGGATGGCGGCGATCTCGTCCAGCGTCAGGGCCTGCGGGCCGGTGAGATCGTACGTGCGGCCCGCGTGCTCGCCCGGTGCGAGGAGCACCGCGTGCGCGGCACGGGCGACGTCCGCTCGGGCGACGGGCGCGACGCGTCCGTCACCCGCCGGGCCACGGATGACGCCGTCCTCGTCGGCGAAGTGCTCGAAGACGTCGGCGTAGAAGCTGTCTCGCAGGAACGTCCACACCATGCCGGAGGCCTTGATGTGCTCCTCCGTCGCGAAGTGGTCGCGCCCGAGCGTGAACGTCGAATCAGGCGCCGCATTGAGGAACGAGGTGTACACGATGTGCTGCACGCCCGCCTTCGCGGCCTGGTCGACGAAGTTGCGGTGCTCCTCGACGCGCGTGGGGCTCTCGGCCGCCGACACCATGAACAGGGTGCCGACGCCTTCGAGCGCTGCGGCCGCGTCGGAGGCTCCGTACTCGGCGACGGCGACCTCGCTCTCACCGTCGACGTCACCGAGATGTGGCAGGCGCGAGACGTCGCGCAGGAGAAAGCGAACCGGACGCCCCGGCGCCGAGACGAGGCGCGCGACGGCGCCGCCGACGGCACCCGTCACACCGGTGACACCGATGCGGGGAAGCGTGGTGGAATCTGCGCGAAAGGCCATGTGCCCATCATGCCCGTCTATCGTGGCGCGCATGAGAACGATTCAGCACATCGCGGTGGCCGACGAGTGGCAGGACGCGCTCGAGAGCGGCGAGTACATCTGGTCGACGCGCGGGATGACGATCGAACAGGTTGGCTACCTGCATGCGAGCTTTCCCGAGCAGGTGCGACCGACGCTCGAGCGGTTCTACGCGGACGTCGACGCTCCGCTCGTGCTGCTGACGTTGGACACCGACGCCATCGTCGCGGCGGGGCTCGAGGTTCGCGTCGAACCCGCGGTGCCGGGCGAGGACGACAGCGAGAAGTTTCCGCACGTCTACGGTGGCGCCCTGCCGACGTCATGCGTGAGCAACGTCGAGCCGATCGAGCAGCCGCCGGCTGCGTGAGCGCCGCACCCGGTCGACGCACGGCCTGGACATGGCAAGAGCCCCGCAGACGAATCTGCAGGGCTCTCGGTGCACCTGTGGTGCCAGGTGAAGGATTCGAACCTTCGTAGCTTTCGCGACGGATTTACAGTCCGCTCCCATTGGCCGCTCGGGCAACCTGGCGCGCGTGCTCGGAAACCATAGCAAGAGCACGCGCCGTTGAGCCAATCGGCAGGACACGCGCGGGTGCGCGAGGTGACGGCGGCGTGGCGGCATCGCCGTCAAGGCATGACGCTGGCTGGGACGTCGGCTCGACCGCGGGCGGGACGGTGGCGCGACAGCACGGGATCGGCGTCACGGCATAATGAGGCGCAGGAAGCGCCCGCGTTCAACGAAGGAGAAACCGTGGCAGACAGCTCGTTCGACATCGTCAGCAAGATCGACAAGCAGGAGGTCGCCAACGCGGTCAACCAGGCCGCGAAGGAGATCGGTTCGCGCTACGACTTCAAGAACGTCGGCGCGTCCGTCGAACTCTCCGGCGAGTCGATCGTCATGAAGGCCAACTCCGAGGAGCGCACGCTCGCCGTCCTCGACGTGCTGCAGACGAAGCTCATCAAGCGTGGCGTCTCGCTCAAGACACTCGACTACGGCGACGACGACCCGACGCCGAAACTCTCCGGCAAGGAATACCGCCTCGAGGCGAAGCTCAAGGAGGGCATCTCGAGCGAGAACGCGAAGAAGATCAGCAAGATCATCCGCGACGAGGGCCCCAAGAGCGTCAAGGCACGCATCGAGGGTGACGAACTGCGCGTCACGAGCAAGAGCCGCGACGACCTGCAGGAGGTGCAGGCCCTGCTCAAGGGTTCCGACCTCGACGTCGCACTGCAGTTCACGAACTACCGCTGACCGGCGTACTTCACCGACCCGATGGACGAGGGCCCCGCACCGATTCGCTCGGCGCGGGGCCTCGTCGTCGGCATCCTCGACGTCAGCGCCAGGGGTGGCGCAGGATCAGTTCGGTGTTGCGGTCGGCGTCGGCGCCCGTGAGGGCGGCCGAGCGGTTCGGATCGTTGTAGGACAGCTCGCGGTACAGCGACGCCAGATCCGCCTGGTCCTGCCCTGTCGTCGACGCTGCGTACGGCGCGGCCGACTCGACCAGCGTCGTGAACAGACTGAGCGTGCCGTCGGCGTTGTCACAGAGCTCGATGATGCGCGCGTGCTGCGGGAAGTCGACGTGGCTCGCCGTGTTGATCTCCCAGAACGACCGTCGCGGATCGGCGTGACGATGCGCAGTGATGCGGTTCTCGTGCGTGTGCCCGTTGACCCACGCCACGACGTTGCGGAAGCGCATGAGCGTGTCGCGCACCTCGCGCCCGGCGTGCCGCAGTTCGGGCGTGGCCGGGTCGAGCAGCACGTTCGTCATCGTCGTGCTCGTGTGATGGCTGAAGATGACGAACATCTCGTCGGCCACGGCATGGCGTTGTGTGCGACCCCAGAAGTCGACGTACGTGCTGCTGCCCGCGGTGAGGACACGCTGCAACCACAGGAACTGCTCGTGCCCGAGGCTGCCCTCGGTGAATCCGGCGCGGTTCGTCGAATCGAGCGAGATGCCCGTGACACCGTCGGCGATGCGGAACGTGTAGTAGCCGCGCCCGGTCGCCACGTTCTCGTCCGTGAAGCCGTGGCCGCCGCTCGGCAGGTGCGCGCGCATGTACTCCGTCGGGGTGAACGGCCTACGGCGCTCATCGGGTGTGACGTGCCAGGTGTTCTTGGTGCTGCTGCTGACGCCCTTGATCGCCGTGCTGCCGTTCGTGAAGGTGCGTCGCAGTGCCGCATCGGACGTGCCGGAGGTGAAGCCGGTGAACTTCACGTCGCCGGTGTACATCGCGGCCAGTGCACCCCAGTCGGACGGCAGGACGCCGCTGACGGAGTCGTCGTGGTTACCGAAGACCGAGAACCATCGCACGTTCAGCCCCGGGCTGCGGTGCGCTGCCGTGGCGCGGCGGAAGAAGCCGTCGAGGACCGGAAAGCCTGCGCTGACGTACCGGTCGCGGACGGAGGCATTCTCGACGTTGTAGTACTGCGGGTTGCCGCTCGTCTGCGCACCCTCCCACCGGTCGCTCGCGCCCGTGTTCGGGGTGATGACGCCGCCGTTCATGACTGCGAGGTACCACTCGAGCTCGACGTGCTCGTGGTTGTCGGTGTTGTCACCCGTCGAGACGACGCAGTCGAACCGGCGCCCGGTGAACGGGCCCTTCGCGAGGTCGTTGATGCGTTTGACCAACTGAGCCGCGCCCTGCGTGCCGAGAGCCTCCTGCGGGCGACACGCGCTCGAGTTGACCGTGTTGAGGAACTCGAAGCGCACCGGGCTCTGCGCGTCGACGACGTGCAGGTCGGTGAACTGGACGATGCTCGCGAGGCCTGTGCGGGTGTCGTCGCGAGAAGGACGCGGCTCGGCGAGGTCGGCCCGCACGACGAGGGGGTAGCCCGGCCCGGCCGTCAGACGCGTGTAGCCGCTCGTCGCGAGCGGGGCCGCAGCCTGCTCGAGCGTCGTGCCGCGGGTATAGACCGAACGACCCGCGGCCTGCGCGAGTTGGGCGTTCGTCGCGGCGAGCGCTGCGGTGACGAGGGAGCCGGAGGCGCCCTTGAGGAACGCGCGACGTGTGGGGCGAGGCATGACGACAACTCTCCGTCGGGGGTCAGGAGGTGCCAGGGTGCCCACGGCCAGCGGCGCGCACGTGACGGGCGTCTGAATGGGGCGTGAACTCGTAGCTCCTCAACCGACCTGATTCTCGGGCCCGACGACGAGGCATTCGAGGCGCGGATCATCGAGGAACCGCTGGGCCAACGACGCGTCGGCGGCGAGGTAGGTGCTCACGAGATCGGTGTCGTTCGCCAGGCACCACGCGCCGCTCTCGGGGTAGACGATCGAGACCGTGTGCCAGTCGTCGACGAGGACGATCTCGTCGAAAGCGCCGGTGAATGGCACGATCTCTCGCTCCGGTTGGTCGATGCGACATTGTGTGGCGCCCTCGACGCCCAACCCGCCGATGCCGGCCCAGATCCCCTGGACGATGCGGGACGCATCGGCACGCCGCCTGAGATCGTCGCGCAACAGCTGATGGATGACACGGCGCTCGGGCTCCGGAATGACCCCCTCGACGAGCTCGACGCCGCGTTCGCTCTCGAAGTCGAAGTCGATCGAACCATCAGGACGACGATCGGGGCGCCAGCCCGGCTCGTCGAGTCGGGCGTCGGGCAGGGCACTCCATCGCAGGCGCGTGATGTCGCCGTCGCGCTTCTCGATCGGGTGCAGGATGCGGGCATACGCGTCGAATCCGCGCCCGACGAGCCCGTCGACCGTCGAGAACCCGCCGAAGGACGGTTGCCAGGCCAGCACATCGACGGGGTGAAGGGCGAACCCGTCGCTCCAGTGATCCGCGCGAACTCGGACGCCTCGCTCTGCGACGAGGCGCTGCGCCGGCGTGAGATCGGCGTCGGGATCGACGGAGAAACCGACTCTCACCGCGCCGGCACGCTGCCCAGCCGGGGCCAGTTCCATCGGCAGGGTTCCGAGCATCTCGTCGAGAAGGGCCTCGAGCTCTGCCTCGTCGACGTCGTCCTCCGTGACATCCGGCGTGGGCGGGAAGAGCGCGAACCGGGTCTTGACGGCGAGCGCCGTCACGAAGAGAAGTGGGAAGCGGGCCCGCTCGCCGCGCGGCCACCATCGCGGGGCTGACAGTTCGTGCCACCCGAACTGCTTCGGGCCGCGCCACGATCGCCAGTCGATGAGGTAGTCAGCGCTTCGCGTCTCGTCCCGGGTCATGGCATTGACGCTATGGGGCGCCTGCTCACCCCGTCCACACTTTTTCTCATGCTCGCGCCTGACGGCCAGCTCCTACGGCGTTCCTCGAACCGTGGATGAGGTGCGCATCGCGACGGCGCCGAGACCATCACAGCGGTTACGTAAAGGTAAGCATCGCAGCCCGGCGACAAGTACCTGTGACGGGGCGTACCATGCAAAGAGCGATCAAGCTACCCATGAGTTGAGAAAGGCGGCGTCCCATGCCCCGCAACATCTACGACGAAGACCACGAGGCGTTCCGCGCTTCCGCCCGCGAGTTCGTCGAGCGCACCCTCGCCCCGCGTGCCGAGGAGATGATCCGCGATCACGTCATCGCGCGTGACATCTGGCTCGAGGCCGGCAAGCAGGGCTTCTTCGGCCTGTGCATCCCGGAGGAGTACGGCGGCGCCGGCATCGACGACTACCGCTTCAACGCGATCTTCGCCGAAGAGATCAGCAAGTTCACCGCCGCCGTCGCGTCGTGCTTCGGCATCCACTCGGATGTCACCGCGCCGTACATCGTCAGCCTCGGCACCGAGGAGCAGAAGCAGAAGTACCTGCCGCGCGTCGCGACGGGTGAGCTGATCCTGTCGATCGGCATGACGGAGCCGTCGGGCGGTTCGGACCTCGCCAACCTCAAGTCGACGGCCGTCAAGGCTGACGACGGTTCGGGCGACTGGATCCTCAACGGCTCGAAGACGTTCATCACGAACGGCCACCAGTGCGACGTCGCCGTCGTCGCGGCACGCACGGACCCGAGCAAGGGCGCCAAGGGCATCTCGCTGTTCCTCGTCGAGGCCGGCACGGAGGGCTTCACGAAGGGCAACAAGCTCGACAAGGTCGGCCAGGTCGAGTCCGACACCTCCGAGCTGTTCTTCGACAACGTGCGCCTGCCCGCCGACGCGCTGCTCGGCCCGCAGGACCTCGGCTTCATCGCGATGATGAAGCACCTGCCGCAAGAGCGCATCGGCAACGCCATCGCGAACATCGCGAACGCGAAGCAGATCCTCGCCGAGACGATCCAGTACTGCAAGGACCGCAAGGCGTTCGGTCAGCCGATCGGCTCGTTCCAGCACAACACGTTCAAGATCGCCGAGATGGTGACGAAGATCGAGGTCTCCGAGGCGTACATCGACGACTGTGTCGCCGCGCACGCCGAGGGCAAGCTGACGGCCGTCGACGCCGCAAAGGCGAAGTGGTGGGCCGCCCAGGTGCAGTGCGACGTGCTCGACGAGTGCGTGCAGTTGCACGGTGGCTACGGCTACATGAACGAGTACCGCGTGGCACGTGCGTGGCGTGACGCTCGCGTGCACAAGATCTGGGCCGGTTCGAACGAGATCATGAAGATGATCATCGGGCGTGACCTGGGTTTGTGACGAGCGAATACCGAAGGTCGAGGGCCATGGCGATCGCGCGCAGCGCGATCGCCATGGCCCTCGACCGTAGGTGAGCGTCCGGCGAAGGGTTGTGGAGGTTCGTGCTACCCAGAGCACGAACCTCCACAACCCTCGTGGGAGCGGCTGCCACCCGTCAGGCGAACGCGTCGGCGGCTGTCGTCGTCGAGCCCACCGCGTCAGGCTGCTTCGTCCAGGACGCTTGGGCGTTGAGGACGCGGATGGCTTCGTCCGGGCCGTAGGGCAGGCCATTTTCGCGCATGTCGGCGGTCGTGTGCGCGTCTTCGACGAGCGTCATGTCGTAGCCGCGGTGGATGCCGCCGTAGAACGTCGAGCGGATGCAGGCGTCGGTCTGGGCGCCGCAGAGGACGATGCGTTTGACGTCGCGCTCCTGCAGACGTTCGGCGAGGTCGGTCTCGACGAACGCATCACCCACGTCTTGTGGACGACCAGTTCGCCAGGTGCCGGAACAAGCTGCGGGACGACCTGCCATGCGTCGCTGTCACGCGGCATCCCCGGGTCGGAGTGCTGCACCCAGAAGACGGGCACACCCTGCTCACGCGCCCGATCGACGAGCGATGAGATCTTCGCGATGACGTCGTCGCTGTTGACGGATTCGGCCATGACATCGTTCTGCACATCGACGACGAGAAGTGCTGTTTCGCTCATGCAGTCAGCGTAGGTGGCCCCGGTGACAACGCTGCCCGGACGTCCCACTCGATGCAGAACGACGCCAGGTGGGGACGCGGCGGCCCGCGGACGTCCCACTTCATGTCAGGTGGCGCCATGTGGGGAAGTCATCAGGCCTGACGGGCAGTGCGCAGGACAACGCCATCCAGTTGTTGAGCAATGCTCAACAAGATGCCCCAGGAGCGTTGTCGGTGTGGTGTGATGTGATGCACAGCACAATCAACGTCTGGAGTGCACATGTCCGAGCTGCCCCTCGTCTCCACCACGCTCTCCCTCGCCAGCGTGCTCGCCGAACCGGCGCGCCGCACCCCTGACGCTCTTGCCCTGATCGAGGGCGAGCGTCGACTCACGTACGCGGAGGTCTGGCGCGAGGCGCGCACGGTCGCCGCGCAACTCATCGCGGACGGCGTCACGCCCGGCGACCGCGTCGCGCTGCTGGCGCCCAACGTCGTCGAGTTCGTCACGAGCTACTACGGCATCCTCGCGGCGGGTGGCGTCGTCGTCCCCGTGCCGACGCTGCTGCAAGGGCGCGAGGCCGCCTACCTCCTGGAGACGGCCGAGGTGAGCCGCCTGCTCCACCACCCGGCTGTCGCGGCGACGGCGACGAAGGCGTCGGAGATCACCGGCGTCCCCGCGGTCGACATCACGACGTACGCGGCCAGCGCCGAACCCATCAGCAACTTCGTGGCACGCGAGCCGCTCGACCCCGCCGTCATCTTCTTCACGAGCGGCACGACGGGCAAGCCCAAGGGTGCGATCCTCACCCATCTCAACCTGGTGATGAACTGCACGGTCAGCGCGTTCGACGGCAACGGCGTCGCGGCGGGCGCCGTCGTCCTGGGGTGCCTGCCGTTGTTCCACATCTTCGGTCAGTCCGTCTCGCTCAACGCGGCGTTCCGGCGCAGCGTCACCGTCGTCCTGCAGCCGCGTTTCGACGCGACGGAGGCGCTGCGCCTCATGAACGCCGAGGGCGTGACGATGATCTGCGCCGTCCCGACGATGTACATCCAGCTCCTCAAGGCAGTCGGCGAGCACCCCGAGATCCCCGTCCCGCAGCTCGCCGATGCCATCAGCGGCGGCGCGTCGCTGCCCGTAGCCGTGCTCGAGAAGTTCGAGAGGGTGTTCTCGACGAAGATCCACGAGGGCTACGGCCTCAGCGAGACCTCGCCGTCGATCACGTCGAACCAGGAGGCGCTCGGCGTCGAACCGGGCACCGTCGGACACGCGCTGTGGGGCATCGACATGGGCATCGCCGACCTGACGGTGCCCGAACGCGTCGAGCTGCTGCCGCCGGGCGAACGCGGCGAGGTCGTCTGCCGCGGCCACGCCATCTTCGCCGGCTACTGGAACAACCCGGCCGCGAGCGCCGAAGCCCTGCAGGACGGATGGTTCCGCACCGGCGACATCGGCATCCAGGACGAGACGGGGCGGATGCGCATCGTCGACCGAACGAAGGATCTCGTCATCCGCGGCGGGTACAACGTCTACCCGCGCGAGGTCGAGGAGACGCTGATGCGCTATGACGGCGTCGCGCAGGTCGCCGTGATCGGCGTGCCCGACGAGCAGTACGGCGAGGAGATCATGGCCGTCGTCGTGCCGTCCGACGACGCTGCGCTCGACGCGGAGACGCTCGTCACCTGGAGCCGGGAGCAGCTCGGATCGCACAAGTACCCGCGCCGCGTCGACATCGTCGAGGCGCTGCCGCTCGGGCCGAGCATGAAGGTGCTCAAGCGCGAACTTCGCACGAGGTACGCCGAAGGGGCATAGTGTTGTTGAGCAACGCTCAATAGCGTTGCGTGCGTCTTTCGAGAGGAATGCTTCATGACTGCACAGGCCAGCCGCTTCACCGGCAAGGTCGCGATCGTCACCGGCGCGAGCCGCGGGATCGGCCTCGCCATCGCCCAGCGCTTCGTCGACGAGGGCGCGAACGTCATCATCACCGCGCGCGGCCAGGAGACGCTCGACGCGGCCGTCGCGCAGCTCGGCGACGCGGCCGTCGCCGTCGCCGGCAAGGCGCAAGACAAGGCGCACCAGGACGAGGTCGTGCGCACCGCGATGGAGCGCTGGGGCCGCATCGACGTGCTCGTCAACAACACGGGCATCAACCCCGTCTACGGCGGCCTCATGGACCTCGACGACGACGCGGCGCGCAAGATCGCCGACGTCAACCTGCTCGCGACGCTGTCGTGGACGCGCGCCGTCTGGAACGCGTGGATGAAGGACAACGGCGGCTCGGTCGTCAACCTCGCGAGCATCGCCGGGCTGCGCGCCGCACCCGGCATCGCGTTCTACGGCGTGACGAAGGCCGGCGTGATCCACATGACAGAGGAGCTCGCCGCCGAACTCGGCCCGAAGGTGCGCGTCAACGCCGTCGCCCCCGCCGTCGTCAAGACCGACTTCGCGAAGGCCCTGTACGAGGGCCGCGAGGAATCCGTCGCCAAGCCCTACCCGCTCAAGCGCCTCGGCGCGCCGGAGGACATCGCGGGGCCCGTCGCGTTCCTCGCCTCCGACGACGCCGCGTGGATGACGGGCCAGACGCTCGTCGTCGACGGCGGCATCACCGTCACCGGCGGGCTCGTCTGAGACCTGCTGCCGGCTACTGCTGGCCGTCGCTGTTTGCGTGCACGTGCACGCGAGTAGATGAGCCACGAAACCTGAACGACCCCCCGCTCCACGAAAGGACTTCCCCATGACCCAGCGAACCGCCATCGTCACCGGAGCCGCGCGCGGCATCGGCGCCGCCGTCGCCAAGCGCCTCGCTGCGGACGGCATGAAGGTCGCCGTCCTCGACCTCGACGAATCCGCTTGCGCGGCAACGGTCGAGGCCATCAAGACCGCCGGCGGCGACGCCCTGGCCGTCGGCTGCGATGTCGCCGACGAGGAGAGCGTCAAGGGCGCCGTCGCCCGCGTTGCCGACGAGCTCGGCGCGCCGACCGTCCTCGTCAACAACGCCGGCATCCTGCGCGACAACCTGCTGTTCAAGATGTCGGCCGACGACTGGGACATGGTGATGAACGTGCACCTGCGCGGCTCGTTCCTCATGTCGCGCGAGTGCCAGGCGCACATGACGAAGGAAGGCTTCGGCCGCATCGTCAACCTGTCGTCGAGCTCCGCGCTCGGCAACCGCGGCCAGGCGAACTACTCGGCCGCGAAGGCGGGGCTGCAGGGCTTCACGAAGACGCTCGCCATCGAGCTCGGCAAGTTCGGCGTGACGGCGAACGCCATCGCCCCGGGCTTCATCGAGACGGACATGACGGCTGCGACCGCGGAGCGTGTCGGCGTGCCGTTCGAGGACTTCATCAAGGGCGCCGCCGAGATGACGGCCGTCAAGAAGGCCGGACAGCCCGACGACATCGCCAACGCGGCGTCGTTCTTCTGCGACGAGCGCTCCGGGTACGTCTCCGGGCAGGTGCTGTACGTCGCCGGCGGACCGCTCTGCTGAACCGGGACGAGGAGAACACCATGCGAACGTTCAACGGACTCGACGAGCTCAAGACGGCTGTCGGCGAGCATCTCGGCACGAGCGAGTGGCACGAGATCACGCAGAAGATGGTCGACCAGTTCGCGGACGCCACCGGCGACCACCAGTGGATCCACATCGACCCCGAACGCGCCAAGAGCGGCCCGTTCGGCACGACCATCGCGCACGGCTACCTGACGTTGTCGCTCGCGCCGATGCTGTCGTCGGAGATCTGGACGATCGAAGGCATCACGATGGCCGTCAACTACGGCTCGAACAAGGTGCGCTTCACGCAGCCCGTGCCCGTGGGATCGCGGGTGCGCGGCAGCATCGTGCTCGACAGCGTCGACGAGAGCCCCAAGGGCGCCCAGGTCGCCATGACGCTGACCGTCGAGATCGAGGGTCAAGAGCGACCCGCGTGCGTCGCGCAGACGCTGAGCGTCATCGTGCCCTGACGATCGGCGCCGCTGCGCTCGTGTTCGAGCGCACACGATGGCGGGTGACTCACGAGGTGGAGCGCAGTTTCGAACCAACCAGTGAGTTACCCGCCATCGTGCGTCAGGCCTGCGATTCGTCGGTCCCGGGGTCGATGAACGCGGCCCGTATTCTGCGGGACTCCTCGTCCCCCAGCCACTCGAGCGCATGAATCGGGGCGGGGCGACCGCCCTGCCTGACCCCTGTCCACTCTCGTCGGGCCCACTGTTCGGTCTCGGCCTCGATTGCCGCGCCGTCACTCAGCCAGATGTCCGTGCACACTCCGTCCGGCAGGTCGAGCCACAGAATCGCGTTCTCGTAGGGTGCCGACCAGCATCGCCACCACAGATGACCACTCTCGAGCGTGGCGAGGCGAACCGATTCGACGTACAGAACTCCTGAGCGACCATCGGGCAACGTGGCACGCGCCGCGCGATCGCGAAACGGGTCGAGACGCGGATCGGGCACGAACCCCGTCTCGAGATCGGGCTTTGGTGACAGCCCCATCAGCCCTCGACGAACGCGGCGCGCGAGGCGAGGACCTCACGCACGAGGGCCTGCTGGTCGACGACGGCACGGCGCACCGATGCGGGCAGGTCGCGCTCGAGCATGCGGCGGGCTTCGACGTCGAGTTCCTCGCTCGCGAGGGCCGTCGGGAACGCAAGCGACGCGACGCGGGCGAGCGCGTCCTCGCCCACCCACGCGCGCATCGCGGGAACGTCGCTGACGTAGCGCTCGATGTACGGCGCAAGGGTGGCCTCGTCGTCGGCCGACCAAAAACCCGTGGCGAGCGCGTTCATCTCATAGTTGCTGTGCGCCGGCGTGTCATCGGTGGGAGCGGCCGTCAGCTCCTCCCACGCCCATTCCTTCGCCTCCGCGGTCGGGAACGACGCCCGTGCCGTGAGATAGCCGAGCTGACCCGACATCGTCTCGTCAGCCGCGAGGGCGTCGCCGAGCTCGGCGATCGTCACCGCGTCGAGCTGTGCGAGGCGACGCGCCACGCGCCACCGGAACGGTGCGTCACCGTCGAGCCCCGCCGGCAGGCCCTCCCCCGCGAACCACGGACGCAGACGCTCGGCGTCACCCGTCGAGGCGACGAGACGCGCCCCCGCGAGGAGGCGGGGATCGTCGACGGCATCGACCCGTGCGCCCGAGGACGCACCGGCCGAAGTCGATGACGGTGCGCCGGCAGGGCTCAGCGAAGATGCGCCGGCAGCGCTCGACGACGGGCTGGCAGTGCTCGTCGAGGACGCCGCTGACATGGCGCACGTCGAAGAATCCGATGCCGCAGCCATGAGCTGCTCCCCCACCGCGGCGAGACGTGCCGCAGCGTCCGAACGCTCGGACCACGGCATGAAGCGTCCGACGACCTGCCCCAGGGCCACGCCGACGGCGACGTCGAGCACGGGCATCTGCGTCTCGGCCGGCAGCGCGCCCTCGGCGATGGCGAGCACCTGCTGCGGGGAGACGACAGCCGTCGCGAGGCCGTGGGCGAGTGCCGTCCAGATCATGCCGCGCGTGGTTGCGTCGGCGATGCCGGGCAGTGCGGTCGGCAGCGCAGCGAGGGTCGCGGCGTCGAACTCGACGCCCGCCCACGTCAGATCACCGGCGTTCGGGATGATGGCGGCGACCTGCTCACCGCGCGCCATCGCTCCGCTCACCTCGGGAAGGTCGACGCGGCCCGCAGCGCCCGTCAGGTCGTCGACGGCGACGAGGGCGCCGTCGGCTGAATGGGCGCTCACGCGGAGGGTGTGCGTGCGCTCGGCAGGCCACTGCGTGTTGGCCTCGATGACGAGGTGGGGCGCGCTCGTCGTGTCAGCCGCGGCGGAGGCATCGTGATCCAAGGGAGCGGACGCAGCCGGGTCGCGGGCGTCGTCGAGCGTGCGGGTGGTACGTGCTGCGTCATCGGCACCCTCGGTCACCACACCGCGGGCCGCGCCGACGAACCCGTCGACGCGGAGGGTGTCCATGCCGGCCGTCTCGAGCCACGCGGCGGCCCATCGCGTCAGGTCGGTGCCGGAGGCCTCTTCGAGGGAGGCGAGGAAGTCGGCGAGCGTCGCGTTGGCGAACGCGTGCCGCTGCAGGTGCAGTCGAACGCCTGCGATGAACGCGTCGTCACCGATGTGGTGGATGAGCTGACGCAGCACCGCCGAACCCTTGGCGTAGGAGATGCCGTCGAAGTTCTGCAGCGCCGTGTCGGTGTCGGGCGCGGGCGCGCCCGCGACGGGGTGCGTCGACGGCGACCGCTCCGCCGCGTAACCCCATGCCTTGCGGCCGGCGGCGACGTCGACCCACGCGTCGTCGAACTCGGTGGCCGCGACGAGCGTGCGGTTGGCCATGTACTCGGCGAACGACTCGTTGAGCCACAGGTCGTCCCACCACTGCATCGTCACGAGGTCGCCGAACCACATGTGCGCCATCTCGTGGCTGATCGTGTTGGCGCGCGACAGGTGCTCGGTGCGGCTCGCGGCGCCGGTGAAGACGAGCTGGTCGCGGAACGTCACGCACCCCGGGTTCTCCATCGCGCCCGCGTTGAACTCAGGAACGAACACCTGGTGGTACTCGCCGAACGGGTATCGGATGCCGAACAGCTGGTGGTAGTAGTCGAACGACTCGCGCGTCACGGTGAGCATCTCGTCGGCCTGCGCCTCGAGCCGGTCGCGCAACGAGGCGCGCGCGTGCAGCGCGAGGGGAATGCCGTCGTGCTCAGCCGTGACGGTGGCGAAGGGGCCGGCGCAGACGGTGACGAAATACGTCGCGAGCGGTTTCGTCGTCGCAGCGCGCCAGAGCTGCGGCTCGACCTCGCGCATGGCGCCGTTGGCGACGACCGTCCACCCCTGCGGGGCGCGCACGGTGACGTCGTACGGCGCCTTGAGGTCGGGCTGGTCGAAGCAGGCGTAGACGCGCGATGCCGCGTCCATGAACAGGTGGCCGTAGACGTAGTCGTTGCTGTCGGCGGGGTCGGTGGCCCGGTGCAGGCCCTGCCCGTCGCGCCCGTACGTCATGCGCGCGGTGACGACGAGTTCGTTGCGCTCGGCGAGATCGTCGAGGCGCAGGCGACGACCGTCGAGGGCCGTGGTGACGTCGAGGTCACGCCCGTTGAGCGACGCTGACAGCAGCTCGTCGGGGTCGAGGTCGACGAACGTCGACGCTCCGGCCTGCGCGTCGAACGTCAGCGTCGTCGTCGAACCGAACGTGCGGGGCCCCGCGTCGAGATCGAGGTCGATGCGGTAGGCCGTCGGATGCACGATCGCGGCTCGTGCTTGCGCTTCGTCACGCGTCAGAGTCATGCTGCCATCCTGCCAGCCCAGGGTGTGCCGCAGGTGGAACGCGGTTACCGACGGCGCGGGCCTCAGAAGAAGCGCAGCAGCAACGACGGCAGGATGCTCGTCGCGACGAGCACGAGCGCCATCAGCGCGATGACGACGCGGTGGCCGCGCGTCGTGACGACCAACGGCGAGGCCGCCGCGCCTGCGGACGTACCCACGACGGTCGCGCCCGCCCCCTCGACGGAGTCAGCGGCCGGCGCATCGGATGCGTCGCCCGTCGCGTCACCGATCGGCACGAACATCGCGACGATCCAGCGCAGGTACACCGCGACGCCGAGCAGCGTGTTGAGCACCGCGAACCCGAGCAGCCACCACGAGTGGTCGACGGCGACGGGTTTCATCGCGACGACCTTCGCGACGACACCGACGATGCTCGGCGGCAACCCGGCGAGCGCGAGCAGGCCGAGCGCCATCGTCGCCGCACTCAGCGGATGCGAGCGGAACATGCCGCGCAGCGCGTGGATCTGCACTGCCCGGCCGGGCCGCTCGAACGCGGCGAGGACGACGAACACCGCGGCCGTGCCCAGCGTGTAGAGCGCAAGATACTGTGCGGCTGCATGCGTCGAACCGGCCGAGACGCTCGTGAGCGGCAGCAGCACCCAACCGGCCTGCGCAACCGTCGACCACGCCATGAGACGCAGCAGATCGACCTGACGCAGCGCCATGACGTTGCCGAGCGTCATCGACAACGCCGCGATGATGCCGAGGGCCGTCTGCGCCGGCGAACCGAGCGCGGACGCCGCCGACACGACGACGAGCATCGCGCCGAGCGCGCCCACCTTGGACGTCGTCGCGAGGAACGCCGCGACCCACGTGCCGGACCCCGCGAACGCCTCCGGCGTCCAAGCGTGGAACGGCGCGAGCGACAGCTTGAAACCCACACCGGCGAGCACGAGCATCATCGCGACGACGGCGAGCGGCTTGCGGGCCGGGTCGGCGAACGCCGTGATGACGGCGTCACCGCTCATCGCGATGGTGCCCGTCGCAGCAAACCACAACGCACACCCCAGCGCGAGCACGGCGAACGACGCGAGCGCCGTGACGAGCAACGTCAACGCACCGTGCGCGGCCGCCCGGCCACCACGCAACGCGACGAGGGCGATGCTCGGCAGCGTCGCGAGTTCGAGGAGCACGAGCCACGATGCGAGGTCTCGCGCGGCGACGACGCCGACGCATCCGGCCGTCGCGGACAGCACGAGCATGGCGCGCACCGCGGCGCGTTGAGGGGACGTCGGACGCACCGGCTCGAGCGCCGCGAGCACGACGACGACGAGCGCCGAGACGAGCGCCAACCCCACGAGGCCCGTACCCGGCGCGTCGAGACGCCACCAGCATTGCCCGCCGGAGCACAACGTCGCCACGTGCCCTCGGCGCCCCGCGACGACGAGGGCACCCAACGCACCGACCAGACCGAGAGCCGCGATGATCCACGGCAACCGCGCCTTGGCGTGGAAGACCACGTCGACGAGCAGCACGAGAAGCGCCGCGACCATCGGCGCGGCAGCCGGTGCGAGGGCGAGAGCGTCGACGGAGATCTTCACTTGACGCCTCCCAGCAGCGTGACGAGCTCGTCGTTCATGAGATGCATGAGGGGGCTCGGGGCGAGACCGAGGGCGATCGTCGCGAGCGTCAGCACGCCGATCGCGAGCCACTCCGCGCCCGTGACGCGCTGCGTGGCCGCGGCGCCGTCGGCCGGCGACGCGACGGCTGCCACGCCATCCGACGCGTCGGCGACGACCGTCGCGTCGAACGAACTCGCACCGGCCGGTTCCGCGCCGAGCTCGGTCGTCCTCGCGCCAGGCTGTGCCGCCGCGTCAGACGCAGCGTTCGCAGTCGCTCGACGGGCGTCATCGACAGCCGCGCGACGAGCGTCGTCCTCGAGGTCGCCGGCCCAGACGGCGCGCAATACGCGTGCGCCGTAGACTGCGGCGAGCACGGCGCCGAGGGCGGCGAGTGCCGTCAGCACGTGGAACAGGGTGTTGGGTCGTGACGGCGCATCCCACGCCGCGAAGAGTGCGAGGATTTCGCCCCAGAAACCGGCGAGCCCCGGCAGCCCGAACGCAGCGGCGACCCCGACGACCAGGGCGAACCCGAGTCGCGGATCGGTGTCACGCAATCCGAGCGCGGGCGCGTCGACGTCGACCGGCCCACGGCGCGCCTTCAGCGCACCGACGATCGCGAACAGCAGCGCCGAGATGACACCGTGCGCGATGTTGCCGTAGAGCGCGGCGCCGAAACCGATGACCTGCCCGGCCGCGAGCGCCAGCATGACGAAACCCATGTGGGCGATCGACGACCACGCGACGAGGCGTTTGAGGTCGTGTTCGACGAGACAGACGAGGCCACCGACGATGATGCCGGCGACCGCCAGGATCGCGACGATCGGCGCGATGCGGCGCCATGCGTCCGGCATCGGCAGCGCGACGAGACGGACGAAACCGTACGTGCCCAGCTTGAGCAGCACGGCGGCGAGCATCATCGAACCGGCAGTCGGTGCCGCCGTGTGAGCGCGCGGCAGCCACGCGTGCACGCCGAGCAGCGGCACCTTGACGGCGAGGCCGACGCTGATGAGCGTCGCGGCGATGAGCGTCGTCGTGAATGGCAGACGGTGTGCGGCCGTCGTGAGGTGGTCGAGGTCGCTCGTGCCGGTCGCGGCGACGAGCACGAGCAGCCCCGCGAGCATGAGCATGGAGCCACCGACGGTGTAGAGCGCGAACATCCACCCGGCGCGACGACGCTCGGCGGGCGCAGCGTCACCGAAGCGGTCGATGAGCACCCACATCGGCACGAGGGCGACCTCGAAGGCGATGAAGAAGCCGATGACGTCGCGCACCGTGAACGCGGCGACGGCCGCGCCGAGCACGACGAGCAGGCTGCCGTAGAACAGCCCCGGCGTGCCCTTCGGACGCTGACGGGACGACACGGCGACGGCGAGCAGCGTCACCGCTGCGGCGAGCACGACGAGGGGCGCGCTGATGCCGTCGATCGTCAGGTGCAGGCGCAGCCCGATCTGCGGCACCCACGGCCGGTCGACGACGGCGTCCCCCATCGCCGCGGCGAGGCCGGCGCCGAGCGACGCAGCCGCGGTCAGGAGGGCGATGCACCAGGCGGCGGTGTGCGACAGCGGACGTCCGAGACGGTCGGCCGCCATGAGAGCGGCGCCGAGACCGAGCGGCAGGGCGCTGGCGAGGAGCAGGGCGATCACCACAACGTCACCCCCACGACCGAGGCGACGACGACGCCGACGATGACCCACGACAGGCCCGTCGAGGGGCGGCGCGTGTGCGGTGCGTCGGCGAGGTCGCCGAGGCGCGCCATGCCGGCAGGCAGCGTGTCGTGCGCTGCGGCGAGACGAAGATCGGTGCCGTGGACGACATGGGCGAACCACACGATCGGCCGCGCCAACGCGAGGTAGGCACGGTCGAGGCCGAACCCGCGCGTGGCGAGCAGCGTCATGCGACGCGGCAGGCGCCGGGAGGCGTCACCGTAGAGCTGACGCAGCGACATGATGCGCACGACGAGCACCGACGCGAGCACGAGCAGCACGGTGGCCCCCATCATCGGCAGGTTGAGATGCCGGGTGTCGATGTCGATGAGCGGCGTCAGCGCGAGGGCTCCACCGAAGATGCCGCCGAGGGCGAGCACCCACATCATGAACCGCACCATGACGCCGGGGCGCGGCAGCACCTCGTCCTCGTCGTACTCCTCGACGGCGGCGATCTCCTCGCCGTGCTCGTCGACCTCGGGCGAGGTGCGCAGTAGTTCGACGATGTCGACGTCGCGCACGACGTGCGAGTCGTTGAGGACCTGACGTTCACCGCGGCGCTCCAGCGTCGTGCGGTGCTGCAGGATGAGCCAGGCACGCATCGAATACGCGGCAGTCGCGGCGACGATGAGGAACAGCATGATGAACCCGATGAGCCCTTCGACGTGTCCGTCCGCCTGCGAGCGCGCTGCGTCGTTGATCATCGCATCCTTCGAGACGAACGCGATCGTCGGCGGCAGCCCCGCCATGGTGAACAGGCCGAGGGTCGCCGGAACGAACGTGCGCGGCAGGCGACGCAGCGACCCCGACATGCGACTCGCGAGCGTGCTGCCGATGACGACGGACAGCCAGCCGAGCAGCAAGAACAGCATCGACTTGAAGAAGGCGTGGCCGACGAGGTGGAGCAGCGCGGCGTCGGCCGAGTCACCCGGCGGGACGGCGCCGACGGCCAGCAGCATGAGCCCGACCTGGCTGACGGTCGACCACGCGAGCAACCGCTTGAGGTCGAACTGGCAGAACGCGGCCAGCGCCGCGAGCAGCGACGTGACACCGGTGACGAGGACGAGCGTCAGGCGGGCTGTCGGTTCGAGCGCGAGCAGCGGCTCGAACTGGGCGAGCACGACGGTGCCGGCGGCGACCATCGTCGCGGCGTGGATGAGCGCGGAGGCGGGCGTCGGGCCCTCCATCGCATCAGGCAGCCAGTCGCTGAACGGCAGCTGCGCCGACTTGCCGAGCACGCCGCAGACGAGGCCGAGCAGGACGGCGAGTCGCAGAGGGCCGTCGATGTGCGTCCACGTGCTGAGGATGTCGCTGATACGCGTCGTGTGCGCGACCATCGCGAGCGCCGCGAGGCCGACGATGAACGGCGCGTCTGCGAGGCGGGTGACGACGAAGGCCTTGAACGCTGCGCGGCGGGCCGCAGCGCGCTCGCTCTCGTGACCGATGAGCAGGTACGAGCACCAGCCCATGACCTCCCAGCCCATCAGCGTGAGCAGCACGTCGTTCGACAGCACGACGAGCACCATCGCTCCAGTGAACAGCGCGACGCTCGAGGCGAACACGCGATAGCGCGGATCGGAGTACAGGTACCAGCGCGCGAAGAGCTGCACCGTCAGTGACACGAGAAGCACGACGGCGACGATGAGCGCGCTCGTCGCGTCGTCGCGCAACTGCAGCGGCACCCGCAGCGTGGGCCCGAGCGGCAGCGCGTCGAGCGTCGTGACGTCCTGCGCCACCCCCGAACCGAGATGACGCAGGACCAGCCAGACGGACGCGCCGAGCGCCGCGGCCGTCGTCACGGAGGCGAGGACGAAGGCGACGACGTTGCGGCGTCCGAGGACGAACGCCAGCAGCGCGCCGATGAGCGGCAGCGCGAGAGCCGCCTGCGCGAGGTGAGACGTCACGCTCGTCACGAAGTCACCTCCGGCGAGGATGCTGAGGATGCCGGCGACGTGGTCGACGTCGCGGCCGGCGAAGCTGCGGTGGCCGTCGCGCTCGCCTCGCGAGCGCCGCTGTTCTCGCCCGTGACCTCACGCGTGTCGGCGCGTACCTCGTCGGCGTCGAGTCCTTCGCCGAGGTCGATGTGACCGCGCGCGCGGAACGCATACAGGATGATGCCGAGCGCGAGCGTCACCTCGGCGGCGGCGAGGGTGATGACGAACAGGGACATGATCTGGGCGGAGCCGCCCGGATCGGGCAGGATCGCGCTCGTCGTGACGAGCACGAGGTTCGCGGCCGCGAGCACGAGTTCGACACCGATGAGCACGAGCACGGCGTTGCGGCGCGCGAGGATGGCGTAGACACCGGCGCCGGCGAGGATCGAGGCGAGGCCGAACGGCAGCACGAGGTGGATCATCGACCGCCTCCCGAGCGTCGCGAACCGATCATCGCGAGGGCCCCGACGAGGGCGGAGAGCAGGACGAGCGAGACGACCTCGAACGGCCACGCGAACCGGCCGAACAGGTTCTGCGCGAGGTCGGTCGTCGTGCCCGAGTCGATGCGCGCGCGGCGTGTGCCGAACGCCGAGACGAACGCCGAGAACAGCAGACCGCCCGTCGCCGCGGCGATGACGAGGGCGGCCATCCGCGTCATGATGGGCGCGTCGTGGTCGCCGCTGCGCCCGATCGGCGCGCGCGTCAGCATGACGGCGAACAGGACGAGGACGACGACCGCGCCGACGTAGACGAGCAACTGCACGAGCGCGACGAGTTCGGCGCCGAGGACGAGGTAGCAGCCCGACAGCGTCGCGAGGCACACCGTCAGCCACAGTGCCGCGTGGACGATCTGCCGCGTCGTCACCGCACAGATCGCGGACGCGGCGCTGATGAGGCCGAGGCAGGCGAACAGGGCGTCATGGACGGTCATGGTCGCTCCCCCTGGTCCTGGCTGTCCGGCTGCTGATGGGCGTGTCGGCTTCGGTGTGGCGGGCGGTGGCCCGCGTCGTCGTGGTGCTCGCGTTCACTGCGTCGGCCGACGTCGTTGCACGCGTGCGGGTTTGCTCGCCGCAGCCACCTCGGCGGCCCCGGGTGCGCCGTCGTCGAGATCGGGCGGCGCGGGGACGGTGCGCATCCACGCGCCGAGCTCGTCCTTCTCCTGCAGCAGGTCGCGGATGTCGTTCGTCGCGTACTCGAACTCGGGGCTCCAGAACAGCGCGTCGAACGGGCAGACCTCGATGCAGATGCCGCAGTACATGCACAAGGAGAAGTCGATCGCGAACCGGTCGACGACGTTGCGCTGACGATCGCGCCCACCGGGCGTCTCGCTCGGCACCGTCTCCTTGTGTGAGTCGATGTAGAGGCACCAGTCGGGGCACTCGCGCGCACACAGCATGCAGGCGGTGCAGTTCTCCTCGAGCAGCGCGATGACGCCGCGGCTGCGAGGCGGCAGGTCGGGCTTGACGTCCGGGTACTGCTGCACGGACGTCTTCTTCGTCATCGTGCGCGCAGTCGTGCGCATCCCGGCGAGCAGGCCGCGGATCGGACCCGCCTCACGCCCGGAGGAGAGCAGCGGGTGGACGTGGCGACCGAGATCGCGCGGGGCGTCGGGAGTCGCGTCGCCCGAGGCGGACGCGTCGTTCTCGTGAGGCTGAGTCATGCGGTGTAGATCACTCCTGCCGCGGTGAGAGCGAGTTGGACGAGTGCGAGCGGGACGAGCACGAACCAGGCGAAACGCTGCAGCTGGTCCTCACGCAGCCGCGGCCAGCTCATGCGCATCCACAAGATGACGAAGGCGACGACGGCCGTCTTGAGCAGCATCCACACGAACCCGAGCGCGCCCTCGAACGGGCCGTTCCACCCGCCGAGGTAGAGCGCGGCGAACAGTGCCGACATCACGACGATGCCTGCGTACTCGCTCAGCAGGAACAGCGCGAAACGCAGGCCGGTGTACTCCGTCATCACGCCCATGACGACCTCTGAGTCGGCGACGGGCATGTCGAACGGCGGGCGTTGCAGCTCGGCCGTCATCGCGACGAGCAGGACGAACGCGCCCGGCAGCTGCCACAGCAACCAGATCGGGTGCCACTCGTGGACGATGCCGGAGATGCTGAGCGAACCCGCAGCCATCGCGAACGACGCGCACGCGAGGATGAGCGGCACCTCGTAGCTGACGAGCTGCGCGGCCGACCGGAACGCGCCGAGCGTCGCGTACTTGTTGCCCGAACCGAACCCTGCCATGAGCGTCGCGACCGTGCCGATGCCGGAGACGGCGAGCACGTAGACGAGCGACGCGGGCAGGTCACCGGCGACGAGGCTCGGCGTGAACGGGACGGCCGCGAGCGCCAGCAGATAGCTGAACATCGACACCGCCGGCGCGAGCTTGAACACGCCCCGGTCAGCGGCGCGCGGCGTCACGTCCTCCTTCTGCGCAAACTTGACGCCATCGGCGACGAGCTGCGCCCACCCGTGAAAACCGCCCGCCTCCATCGGGCCGAGGCGCCCCTGCATGTGCGCCATCACCTTGTGCTCGACCTGGCCGAGCACGAGCGGCAGCACCATGAAACAGGCGAGCACGGCCACGCTGCGCAACGTGACGTCGAGAACGCTCATCGCGGCCCCCACGTGTCGTCGGGGACGCCCGGCGCCATGACCTTGCGGCGCTTCGCCGCTCCCGCGCGAGGGCTCTCACCCTTGGACTCGCCGGGGTCCTTGATGCCCGGCCACTCCTTGCTCGCGCGCGCCGTGAGGACGAACGACTTTCGCAGCGGCGTGCCGATGAACGTCTCGGGCAGCAGCAGCTTGCGCAGACCGGCGCCCGTGCCGTCGTCGAACCCGTCGAAGACGATGCCGAACATCTCGAACGTCTCACGTTCGTGCCATGCCGCGCCGCGCCACAGGCCGGTGAGGCTCGGCGCGTGCGCCGGGTCGTCACCCGAGGCGAGCGGCACCCGTGCGCGCGTCATGACACTCGCGCGCACGCCGCGGACGTCGCCGTCACCGATCTCATAGAGGTGGCTGACGAGGTCGAAACCGGCCGGCTTGTCGGGCAGATCGCGATCGGTCTCGTCGACGGCGGTGACGAAGTCGAAGAACGTGTAGCCGTCGGCGCGGTGCGCTTCATGCGTGGCGATCCACTCGTCGAGCGCGACGTCGACGCGGCGCGGTTCGCGGCTCATGCGTCATCACCGGTCGTGGGGGTGTCGGGTGTCGGGGCGTCGGCCTTGGTGGCGCCCGTCGTCTTCTTCGAGGGGACGTCGTGCCCCGGCTTCGTCACGAGCGGACGCTGGACGGACGCGGCGCTGCGGCGCTTGGTGGAGAACGGGTTGAGGCGCGACAGAATGCTCTCGCCGGTCAGCTTCTCCTGCGCGATCTGGTTCTGCAGCGTGACGATGCCCTGCAGCAGCGCTTCGGGGCGCGGCGGGCAACCGGGCACGTAGACGTCGACGGGCACGAGCTGGTCGACGCCTTTCGTCACGGAGTAAGAATCCCAGTACGGCCCACCGGAGTTCGAACACGCGCCGAAGCTGATGACGTACTTCGGCTCGGGCATCTGGTCGTAGAGGCGACGGACGGCGGGCGCCATCTTGTCGGTGACGGTGCCGGAGACGACCATGAGGTCGGCCTGACGTGGGCCCGGCGCGAAGGGGATGACGCCGAGGCGGATGAAGTCGTGGCGCGACATCGAGCCGGCGATGAATTCGATCGCGCAGCAGGCGAGGCCGAAGTTGAACACCCACAGTGAGTAGCGGCGCCCCCAGTTGAGGACGAGCCGCATCGGCTTCGGTGCATGCTCCTGCGCCATGCCGACGTGGGGACGCACCGTCGGCATCGGCAGGTCGACGGCGCGCTCTGCGGTGGCTTCGATCGGCCCTGCCGTGGGGAAGGTCGCGTCGGCGGCGGGCGTGCGGGAATCGTCGGTCATCGTCGGATCACCTCACAGCCAGGCCAGCAGGCCCCGGCGCGCGGCATGCGCGAGGCCGACGAGCAGGACGAGGATGAAGATGCCCATCTCGAACAGTGAAGCGACGCCGAGGCCGCTCGTGCGCAGGACGAGCGCCCACGGGAACAGGTAGACGGCGTCGACGGCGAACACCACGTAGAGAAACGCGAACGCGACGTACCGGAAACCGGACTGCTGCCAGTTGCCGGCGATGGGGTCGACGCCCGACTCGTACGTCGTCAGCTTCGTCGGGCTGGGCACGCGCGGTGCGAGGACACGACGGACCACCATGGCAGCGACGAAGAGCGCGACGCCCCCGAGGGTGACGCCGAGCACGACGAGGTAGCCCAGCAGACCGGAATTCACCGGCCCAGCCTATCGGGGCGCACCACCTGCGCCCGCGAGGCTGGCGCGTGTGTCTCGCCTGCGGGCGTTCTGCGGTGACGCCGGGCATCATGCGGCTGCCCTCTCACAGATGGAGTGGGGAGCCTGTCTGCCCCTGTCACCGACGGGAGTTCGTCGAGGCTGAAGGCCCGCACCCGCAGCCGTGGCGTTCATAGGCTCCTGCCGGCAGGTGCGATGTCGCCGATGGGACGCAAGAACCCCGGAATCCCGCGGTTGTCGGAGGCAGCGTCTACTGTCTGTGACGTGGCACTCATCCTGCATCGGGAAGCTTCCCCGACCGCTCTCGCCGAGCAGCTCGGCTCGCTCCTCGCGAGCGATCCGCTCGACGTGTTCGACCGTGAACTCGTCATCGCGCCCTCCCCCGGCGTCGAGCGCTGGCTGAGCCAACGTCTCGCGCACGAGCTCGGCGCGAACATCGGCGACGACGGGGTGTGCGCCGGGCTGAGCGTCCACACGCCGTACTCGTTCATGTCGTTCGCCCTCGAGCGCGAGTTCGACGACCCGTGGCACCCCGACCGGCTCGCCTGGCTCGTCCTCGAAGCCGTCGACGCGGCCGTGCAGCGCCCCGGGTTCGAGACGCTCGCCCACCACCTCGGGGCCGATGCGCTGCCCGGCGGCGCGTCGAAGAACGACGCGTGGTTCCACCGTGCCCGCCAGTCTCGTCGGTACGCGGTCGCGCGGCGCCTCGCGGGGCTGTTCGCGCGCTACAGCGACGAGCGTCCCGCGCTCGTTCGTGCCTGGGAGAGCGGTGCCGGCGGCGACGTCGCGCCCGACCTCGCGTGGCAGCCCCGGTTGTGGCGTGACGTGCTCGACGTGGCGCGCGCGCACGGCATCGACGAGTCGCCCGTCGCGCGGCTCGACCGCGTGTGCACCAGCCTGCGCGACGGCACGCTGACGCTGTCCCTGCCGCGGCGCGTCAACTTCTTCGGCTACACGCGGGTGTCGACGGCGACACTCGACCTGTTCGAAGCGATCGCCGCACGTCACGAGACGCACCTGTGGCTGCCGCACCCGAGCGACGCCCTCTGGCAGCGGTTGCGCCAGCTCGATTCCGGCGGCCTCCGGCGCCGCGACGACGACAGCGCGCGCGCCGCGGAGCACCCGTTGCTCGCCACGCTCGGGCGTGACATCCGCGAACTCGAACTGACGCTGCTGCGACGCGACGTCGAGGACGCGAGCGCGCCGGCGGCCGCCCCGTTTGGGCAGGGGCCTGCCGGTGAGGGATCCTCGCGCGGGGCTGCTGCCGGCACGCGCCTCGAGCAGCTGCAGGCCGACATCCGCGCCAACCGCGCCCCGAGCGCCGTCTCGACCATCGACGACACGACCTCCTTCCAGGTTCACGCCTGTCACGGCCCGGCCCGTCAGGTCGACGCACTGCGCGAGACGCTGCTGTGGCTGCTCGACGAGTCCAAGGGCAGTCTGCAGCCGCGCGACATCGTCGTCATGTGCCCCGACGTCGAGACGTACGCGCCGCTCATCAAGGCGGCGTTCGCCTCCGTCGACGACGACGGCGCGCACCATCCCGGTCGGCGTCTGCGCGTGCAGCTCGCCGACCGCGGCCTCGCCGCCACCAACCCCCTCGCCGAGGTGGCCCTGAGACTGCTCGGCCTCGCCGGCGGGCGCGCCACCGCATCCGAGGTGCTCGACTTCGCGCACCTGCCCGCCGTGCGCCAGAAGTTCGGTTTCGACACGGATGCCCTCGACCGCATCAGCCGGTGGGTGCGCACGAGCGGTGCACGTTGGGGTTACGACGCCGAGCACCGCCGCGAGTACGGCCTCCTCGAAATGCCGGCCAACACGTGGACGCTGGCTCTCGACCGGCTCGCACTCGGCGTCGCGATGAGCGCCGACACAGAAGCTCCGGCGGGCGCCCTGCTGCCGATCGACGATCTGGGCACCTCCGACATCGAGACGGCGAGCGCCTTCGTCACCCTCATGACGGAGGTGACGGCGGCCGCCAAGGCCGTGCGCGGCACGAGCTCAGCGGGCGTCGACCTTACCCGGGGCAGTTTCACGCCGCAGGAATGGTTCGACTGGTTGCGGCGTCACGTGGGCGCCGTCGCTGCTCCGTCACGCGACGAGGCGTGGCAGCTCGGAGCGTTCGAGCGCGAGTTGGCGTTCCTCGCCGAGGGCAGCACCCGCACCGGTCTGCGCCTCACCGACATGCGCGTCATGCTCGAGCAGCGCTGGGGCCCGCGCCCGTCGCGCAGCAACTTCCGCAACGGCGCCGTCAGCGTGTGCACGCTGACGCCGATGCGTTCGGTGCCGCACCAGGCCGTCATCCTGCTCGGCCTCGACGACGAGAGCTTCCCCCGCTCCTTCGTCGCCGACGGTGACGACGCGCTCGCTCGCGACCCTCATCTCGGCGAGCGCGACCCGCGCAGTGAGGACAGGCAACTGCTCCTCGATGCCGTCATGGCGTCGCGCAAGCACCTCATCGCGTTCTACTCGGGCTTCGACGAGCGTGACGGCACTCGCCGCCCGCCCGCCGTCCCGCTGCAGGAGCTCATCGCCGCGGCCGCCGCGACCGGCGCGCCGACCCCCGAGGACGCCGAGCGTCACCCCTTCGAGTTCGTCCACCCGCTGCAACCGTTCGACGAACGCAACTTCACGTTCAGCTCACCCCTGCCGGGTGGCTCGTACGACGCGGCCGCGCTCGCCGGCGCGCGTTCGTTGCGGCAGGCGCGTGAGAGCGGACGCGACGTCGCCGACGAGACCTCGCTGCCGCCGCTGCTCACCGGCCTGCTGCCGGCCCGCGAACCCCGTGACGTCACCCTCGACGAGCTCGTGAGGTTCATCGAGAACCCGGCCCGCACGTTCCTGTCCGACCGGCTGCAGACGGGCGTCACGTACGAGGCCGACGAGACCGAGGATGCGCTACCGATCGACCTCGACCCGCTCGAACAGTGGGCCGTCGGCGATCGCCTCCTGCGTCGCACCCTCAGCGGGGTGCCGCTGGAGCAGGCGAGCGCCGAGGAGAGCCACAGTGGCGCGTTGCCACCGAGCCCGCTGCCGTCGAAGATCGGCGACATCACGCGCAAGGTCGGCGCCATCCTTCAGGGCCTGCCGCCGGGTGAGCGACGCAGTATCGACGTGTCGATCCCCCTCACGCTCAACGGACCGAGCGGGCCGACCTCCGTCCGGCTGACGGGTGTCGTCCCGCACGTCATCGGCGACGAAATCCAGATCGTCAACTACAGCTCCGTCAGTGCTCGGCACCTCGCGCGGGCCTGGGTGAGCGTCCTCGCGGCCGCCGCCTCGCGTCCTGGGCAGGAGTGGAGCGCCGCCGTGCGCGGCAAGTACGGCGAGTGCCGCCTCACCGCACCCGATGACCCGCTCAGTGCGCTCACCGACCTCGCGTCCCTGCGCCTCGACGGTCTGCGCGCGCCCCTGCCGGTACCGGCGAAGACGTCGCTCGCGTTCATCGAGGGCTACCGCGCCGGACGACGCTCGCGCAACGCCACCGAAGAACTCGCCCTCAACGTCGGGGCGAGCAAGGCCCGCCCGGTCTGGGAAGGCACCTTCGATCGCGAGGGAGAACGCGACGACCCCTGGTGGCAGCGCGTTTACGCGCCACAGGTGCCCTCACTCGACCGGCTCAATGCCGGCAACGTGTTCATCGACCGGAGCAAACGGCTGTGGATCCCGCTGCTCGACCAGAAGGGACCGATCGGGCGATGACCGAGACCCCAGCACCCGTCGCCACGAACCCGCTCGGGGCACCCGCGCCGCCGCCGTCCGTACAGTTCGACGTCACGGCGCCCATCCCGCACGGCACGACCCTCATCGAGGCGAGCGCCGGAACGGGCAAGACCTGGACGCTGAGCGCCCTCGTGACCCGTCTCGTGGCCGAGGAGGGGCTGCCGCTCGAGGAACTGCTCGTCGTGACTTTCTCCCGCGCCGCCAGCCAAGAACTGCGCGAACGCGTGCGCGAACAACTCGAACGCGTGCTCACGCGGCTGCGTCAGGCGCCCCACGACGACGACGGCGTCCTCGTCGCAGCCCTGCGCAGCGACGACCCAGGCGTGCTCGCCGAGCGCTGCGACCGCCTCGCCCGGGCGCTCGCGTCGTTCGACTCGGCGCTCATCGCGACGATCCACCAGTTCTGCCACGACGTGCTCAAGGGCCTCGGCGTCGCCGGCGATTCCGACTCGTTCGCGACGCTCGTCGAGGACACGACCGGCCTGCGCGACGAGGTCATCGACGACCTTTACGTCGCCCGCCGCGCGCAGGATCCGTCGTTCGACCTCTCGCACGAGCGGGCACGATTCATCGGCCACTGCGTACTGACGAACACCGGCGCCGCCCTCGACGCGCCCGCCGACGACAGCCAACGCGCCGTCATCGACTTCGCTGAGGCGCTGCGCAACGAGTACGCGCGCCGCAAGCGCCGCGCCGGCATCCTCGAGTACGACGACCTGCTCGTCGACCTGCGCACCGCCCTGCGTGCAACCCCGTCGATCGCCCGCGAACGGATGCGGGCGCGGTGGAGTGTCGTGCTCGTCGACGAGTTCCAGGACACCGACCCCGTGCAATGGGAGGTCTTCCAGACGGCATTCTCGGAGGCGGGCCGCTCCCTCATCCTCGTCGGCGACCCCAAGCAGGCGATCTACGGTTTCCGCGGCGGCGACGTCCACACCTACCTGCGGGCGTCGCAGACCGCCGAGCACCGTTCGACGCTGCCGACGAACTACCGCAGCGACGGCCCGCTCGTCGACGCCCTCGGCCGCCTCATGGGCAACGTGACGCTCTCGCCCGGCATCGTCGCGCACCCCGTCACCGCCGACCGCGAGACGTCCCGCCTCGTCGGCGACGCCGCGCCGATCGAGATGCGCTGGGTCAACGGTGACCCGCTGCCCGCAGCTGGCGCGCGCAGCGCCGTCGCGCACGACCTCGCGGTACGCGCCAGCGAACTGCTGGCGAGCGGGACGACGTTCGCCGACGCGCCGCTCGCGCCGCACCACATGGCGGTCCTCGCGCGCACCCACGCACAGCTGCTCCAGGTCCGCGAGCAGCTGCGTGCCGCCGGCATCCCCGCCGTGATGATGAGTGGCGACTCCGTACTGCGCAGCAGCGCCGGGGCCTGGTGGCTCGAGCTCCTGCTCGCCCTCGAACAACCCCATCGCGCGCAGCGCGTGCGAGCCGCGTGCCTGACGCCCCTCATCGGCTGGGACGTCGCCCGCATCGACGCACTCGAGACGGCCGACGCCGACGAATCCGCCGAACTCGTCCACGCGCTCGCGGCGCAGTTCGACGAGGGCGGCATCCCCGCCGTCATGGATGCGCTGCGGGCGCGCGGCATGCTCGAACGCCTCCTCGCCCGCGTCGGCGGCGAACGCGACGTCACCGACATCGAGCACTGCGCGCAGTTGCTGACGGAGCGTCAGCTCGCGACCGGCGGCGGCATCGCGGCGCTGGTCGCGTGGGTGCAGGAGCAGAGCGCCGCGGATGCCAAGGTCACCGCCGACGCGCGCCTCATGCGTCTCGACTCCGACGCGCAGGCCGTGACACTGTCGACCATCCACGCGAGCAAGGGGCTGCAGTACCCCGTCGTCTTCGCGCCGACGCTGTGGAACCGATGGGACAAGGACCGCTCGGTTCCCGACATCGTCTACACCGAGGCGGGCCGTGTCGTCTCGTTCGATCCGGGCGTCATCAACGCGTCGCGATCGCACGAGGAGGCCTCCGGCGAGGAGATGCGCCTCGCGTACGTGGCGATGACGCGCGCGCAGAGCAAGGTGGTGTTGTGGTGGGCCCCGACGGCACGCAGTACCTCGAAGAGCGCTCTGCACCGGCTGCTGTTCGGTCAGGCCGCCGACCCCGCGTCGCTGGGAGAACTGCTGACGCGCCGCACGAGCGACAAGGGCAGCGAGGTCATCACCACGACCGAGCAGAACGGCCTGCCGCGCGGTGACAAGCTGTTCGAGATCCTCCAGACCTGGGCTGAACACCGGGCCTTCACCCTCACCGAGGTCGTGCCCGGCGCCAAGCCGACGCCCGTTCACGTCGCCGTCTCGAGCGACGAGATGAACCTCTCACGGTTCGACCCACGCCTCGTCGACACGTCCTGGCGACGCACGTCGTACTCCGCGCTGTCGGCCGCCGGCGAGCGCGCCGACGAGCTGGCGGGCGTCGTCAGCGAGCCCGACGCCGTCGGCGCCCAGCTCGACCCGGACGTCGACCTCGCGCTGCCGCAGGCACCGTCGGCGCCCGACGTCCCGGGGGCTGACGCTCTCTCCCCCATGCACGACCAGCCGCTCGGCGCGACGTTCGGCTCGCTCGTGCACGGTGTGCTCGAGGAGGCCGACTTCCAGGCCGACGACCTCGACGCCGAGCTGCACCGGCACATCGTCGAACAACAGCTGCGCTGGCCGGCCGACGTCGACGTCGACGCCCTCGTCGAAGCGCTGCGCGGGGTGCTCGCCACCCCGTTCGGGCCCCTGGCCGACGACGTGTGCCTGCGTCGGATCGCAATGAGCGACCGCATCGCCGAGATGGACTTCGAGATCCCCCTCGGTGGCGGTGACACCCCCCACGCCCGGGCGACCCTGCGTGCGTTCGCCGACGTCCTGCGCCGTCACCTGCCGGAAGACGACCCGCTGCGTCCCTACGCCGACCATCTCGAGGCCTCCCTGCTCGGCGAGGAGACGCTGCGCGGGTACCTGACCGGCTCGATCGACCTGACGTTCCGTCACGGCGGGCGCTATTTCGTCGTCGACTACAAGACGAACCGCCTGGGTGATCCGGATGCCCCGCTCACGTTGTCTGCTTACGGCCCCGAGGCCCTCGCCGCGGCGATGAATCACTCGTCCTACCCGCTGCAGGCAATTCTGTACGCCGTCGTCCTGCACCGCTACCTGCGCTGGCGCCTGCCCGGCTACGACCCCGAGACCCACCTCGGCGGCGTCATGTATCTCTACGTGCGTGGCATGGCGGGGGCTGACACGCCCCGCGGTGACGACGACACCCCCTTCGGCGTCTTCACGTGGCGCCCACCGGCAGCGCTCGTCGTCGCGCTGTCCGCCATCATCGACGGTCGCGAGCGAGGGAGTCAGCGATGACCGACCACCATGTCGAGACTGCGCCCGAATCGGCGGTTGTCGCACCTGACGCGGGTCGCACAGACGGACGCCACCCACTCGACGTCCTCGCCGAGCACGAGTTCGTCAGCCGCGGCGACGAACTCGTGGCCCGTCGCATCGCCCGCGCCGTGGGTGAACCCGACGGGTGGCCGCTCGCGCTGCTCGCTCTCGCCGTACGCGCGGCCCGAGAAGGATCGAGCGCGCTCGACCTCACAGGCGTCGCCACGACGGGCGCCGAGGTCGCGCGTGACCAGGAGGACGAGGTCGACCTCGCGGTGGCGACGCTCGCCGAGGTGATCGCCGTGCCCGACCCTGCGGCCCTCGCCGATCTCGTGCGTGCGAGTGCGCTCGCGCACCAAGGCGTCGTGCACCTGCGCGGCGACGGCGCGGACGCCGCAGATCCGCCGCTGCTCATCATGGATCGTCACGACCGCGACGAGAACCTCATCGCCGACCTCATCGCACAGCGGCAATCACTGCTGGCTCCCCTCACCACGCAGTCGCAGGCCGAGGCCGACGCGGCCATCGCCGGCATCGCGCTCGACGACGCGCAGCGCGGAGCGGTGCACTCGGTCTTGACGCGATCGCTGACCGTCCTCACCGGTGGCCCGGGCATGGGCAAGACCTACACGCTCGCTGCGATCATCCGCGCCGCCCACGCGGGGCTCGGAGCCGACCTACGCCTTGCGCTCGCGGCTCCCACCGGCAAGGCGGCGGCGCGCATGACGGAGTCGTTGCGTGAGAACGGCGTCGGCCCCGACGCGGCCCCCGACGCCATCACCCTGCATCGCTTGCTCGGGTGGGATCGCACGAACTCGCAGCGCTTCGTGCACGACGCGAGCAACCCGCTGCCGCACGATCTCGTCGTCGTCGACGAGGCGTCGATGCTGTCACTCGCGATGACGGCGCGCCTGCTCGAAGCGCTCAAGCCGACGGCGCGCCTGCTCCTCGTCGGCGACCCCGATCAGCTCGCATCCGTCGAGGCCGGTTCGGTGCTGAGCGACCTCGTCTCCGGGCTCGACGACGCGCAGATCGTGCGCCTCACGACGCATCACCGGCTCAGCGAATCCCGCCGCGATCTCGCGCTGGCCTTCGCGGCGCCGACGCCGGACGAACAGGTCGCGGGCGTCACCGCGGTGCTGCGCGGTGGGCGCGGCGACGTCGAACACCTCAGCGAGGGCGACGTCGACCTGGCCGCGCTGCCGCACGTCGCGGAATCGGCGTGGCAGCTGCGTCAGGCGGCCGCTGCCGGGGATCGTGACGCGGCGCTGGGCGCCCTGCGTCACCACCGTCTCCTGTGCGCGCACCGCACCGGACCGTACGGTGTCGCCCGCTGGAACCGCCTCGTCGAGGCCTCGCTCGCGGATCGGGGCGTCGACATCGTGGCGGGCCGCATGTACGTCGGCCGGCCCGTCATCGTGACGAAGAACGACCCGAGCCTCGGGCTTTTCAACGGTGACACGGGCGTCGTCATCGACGCGGGCGGGCGCCTCGTCGTCCTCGTCGACCGCGGGCAGAAGGCGGGCGAGGAGACGAAAAAACGCACCGAGTTCTCACCGTGGCGCCTGGCCGATGTCGAGACGATGCACGCGATGACGGTGCACAAGGCGCAGGGCAGCCAGGCCGAGCACGTCACGGTCATCGTGCCGCCGGTCGGTTCGCGGCTGCTGACGCGCGAGATGCTCTACACCGCGCTGACCCGCGCGAGTGCGCACCTCACCGTCGTCGGCACGGACGACGCCATCGAGCACGCGGTGCGCACCCCGGTGCGCCGAGCGTCAGGGCTGGCGCGGCGCCTGCGTGAGACGAACATCCAGCGCGAGACGAAAACCGAGAATGGATAGATTTCTGATGCACTGACCGGTGTCACCTGCCCCGCCGGGATCACCCGGCCCGACGACCGATGGAGAAGCGTGGCTGACGAGCAGCGCCAAGGCACGATCTACGGCTTCCTCGCCTACCTGGCGTGGGGTCTGTTTCCGCTGTACTTCCATGCCCTCGAACCGGCGGGCGCGTGGGAGATCCTCAGCCATCGCATCCTGTGGACGCTGCTGCTGTGTCTCGTCCTGCTGGCGATCACCCGCAATCTGGGCTTCCTGGGCGGGTTGTTCAGGGACGCGCGCAGGCTCGGCGCCATCACGATCGCGGCGCTCCTCATCGCCGCGAACTGGACGATCTACGTCGTCGCCGTGACGAGCGGCCACGTCACCGAGGCCGCGCTCGGGTACTTCCTCAACCCTCTCGTGACGGTGATGCTCGGCGTCCTCGTGCTTGGTGAGAAGCTGCGGCGTCTGCAGTGGCTCGCCGTCGCGATCGGTGTCGTCGCGTGCGTCTACCTCGCGATCGACTACGGCAGCCCGCCGTGGATCTCCATCTCCCTCGCGCTGTCGTTCGCCGCATACGGCCTCATGAAGAAGCGCATCGGCGGCCACCTCAGCGCCCTCGAAGGGCTGACAGCGGAGACCGTCGTCCTCGCGCCGTTGGCCGCCGCGCTGCTGCTGTTCGTGCTGCCGTCGAAGGATCTGACGTGGAGCGGGCACGGCGTCTCGCACAGCGTTCTGCTCGCCTTTAGCGGCGTCGCGACGGCCATCCCGCTGCTGCTGTTCGCCGCCGCTGCCCGTCGCATCCCGCTGACGACGATCGGGCTGCTGCAGTTCATGACGCCGATCATGCAGTTGCTGTGCGGCGTGCTCGTACTCGGCGAGCACATCAGTGCCGGACGCTGGGTCGGCTTCGGCCTCGTGTGGCTCGCCCTCGTCGCCCTGACGCTCGACTCGCTGCAGCACGCCACCCGCAGCCGCCGCGCCCGACGCGTCGCAGCCGCCGCCTGAACACGCAGCCACTCGGATCATGGCGCCGACGCGCGCCGGGTCAGCGAGGTCATGCCACGTCAACCGCACGACGATGAAGCCAAGACGCTCAAGACGCAGGTGACGCAGCTTCTCGGCCTGCAGGGCGCGCGGGCTGTCGTACTTGCCGAGCCCGTCGAACTCGATGAGGACACGAGTACTGCAACCCGGAGATCAGCCCGGGCGAAGACGCCGCCCGTCTCGTCGCGAATCGGGTGTTGCGGCTCCAAGGCGATCCCGTAGGTGTGGCACAACCAGCGCAGCCGGCTCTCCCCCGGCGACTCGACCCGGGCGTCCGCGAGATCGACGACGACGCGCGCCATGCTCACCCCCCTTGCGACGGTCATAGAGGGCAAGCACGTCTGGCAGTGCCGTGAGCGTGGCGGCAACACGGCGTCGCGCCAATTCGCGGCGCCACACCGCCGGATTCTCGGACGTCGGCGGCGTCACGATGTGATAGCTGCCGTTGCCGAGCGATTCGAGCCAACCGTCACGGACCCAGCGTCGGACGTGGTCATGCGTCAGCCCATGGGTGGCGAGTTCACTCACGTGCAGATGATGGGGTCCGTGCTGCATTCGCTGCCGCAGCAGCTCGGGTGGCGGATTCACTCTCACACTGTCGCCCATCGAGGGCACGGCGTGCTGGGCGAACGACGTCGCCCTGTGGACAACCAACCACGATCGAGCGAATCGGTGGGATCAAGCACTGCAGCGCTCGATCCCACCGATTTCGCTCGTGTTCGGCCCGGCTCGGCCCCGTGCGCCCAGCCGTCAGGCCCCGAGCACCTGTTCCAGATACGGGTTGGCGAACACCCGCTGCGGGTCGAGACGATCGCGCAGGGCGACGAAGTCGTCGAAACGCGGGTAGACCGAGCGCAGGTAGTCGGCGTCGTAGTCGTGCATCTTGCCCCAGTGAGGGCGCGCGCCGAGTTCGCGGGCGACGTCCCAGAAGTGCGCGAAGTAGGCGCGGTGGTCGGCCTTCACGTATTGGTGGATGGCGATGTAGCAGCTGTCACGCTCGTTGGCCGTCGACATCCAGCGATCGTCACCGGCAGCCCAGCGCACCTCGACGGGGAACGCGACGGGTTCGGCGGTGCGCTCCACCCACCGCTGCATCTCCCGCAGGATCGGCTCTGCGGCCTCGAGCGGCACGGCCATCTCCGATTCGCGGAACCGAACCGTTCGCGGTGAGGCGTACACGGCGTGCGAGCGATCCGAGAACTCGCGCGCGGACAGCGTCGAGGCGGAGATGTCGTTGAGGCGCGGCACGAGCGACGGCCGTCGCACCGCGAGCTCGTTGAGCCACCCGAAGACGGTGTTCGACAGGAACTGATCCTCGAGTCGTCCCTTCCAGCGCGGCAGCGGATTCACCGCCGCGTCACCGCCCCTGCGGACGTTGCGTTTCGTCATCACCTTGTCGGTGTGCGGAAACCAGTAGAACTCGTAGTGGTCGATCTCGGCGAGCGTCGCGTCGAGGCCGGCGAACTCCGCCGTCATCGTCGACGGGCCCTCCGTCGCGGCCAGCGTGAACGCCGGCACGCACTGCATCTCGACCTCGGTGATCACCCCGAGCGCCCCGAGCGTGACGGCGAGGGCCGGCACGAGGTCGGCGTTCTCCCCGCCGTCGCTCCAGCGCAGAACCTCGCCGGTGCCCGTCACCATCTCGCCGCCGACGACGGCGCCGCCGAACCCGGTCCAGCCGAGCCCTGTGCCGTGCGTCGACGTCGAGACCGCCCCCGCGATCGTCTGACGGTCGATGTCGCCCATGTTGGGCAGCGCGAGCCCGTGTTCGGCGAGCCGCTCGACGAGGTCGTACAGGTGCGTCCCCGCCTTGATGCGCACTCGGTTCGTCGCCTCGTCGACGACGATGCCGCTCAGCGCATCGAGACGCACCTGGACGTCGACGGGCTCGGCGATCGCCGTGAACGAGTGCCCTGCACCGACCGGTTTGACACGCCCGCCCGACGCCGCGGCGCGCCGCACGAGCGCAACCACCTCGTCGCGTGATCGCGGCGTGACGACCTCGCGCGGCGTCGCCGTCACGTTGCCGGCCCAGTTGCTCCACTCAGCCAAAGTTCTGCCCTTCTCCCCGATAGGTCGCGACCTCGTCGACGAGGGCGCCGTTCTCGACGACGAGGATCGAGTCGAACCGCTCGCACATCTCCCCCGCCTTGGAGTGGCGGAACCACACGTGGTCGCCGATGCTCAACCCGCGCGCGGACGCTCCGTGCAGCGGCGACTGCACCTCCCCCGCGCCCAGCTGGCCGTAGTACTTGAGCCCGCGCGGATGCACGGGCACCGGCACCCGCGAGCGTGACGGCGGCCCGGAGCCGATGTAGCCGCCCGAATACGTGACGGCGGTCTGCGGGTCGGGTTTGCGCACGACGGGTGAGACGAACCAGCAGGCCGGTTCGGTGCGTAGCGCGCGGTAGCCGTCGAACAGACGCGGCGCGAACAGACCGGAGCCGACGGCGATGTCGCCGAGCACGCCGTCACGCCCGCTGATGTGCGCCGATCCCGTGCCGCCTCCGTTGATGATCTCGAGGTCGGAGTACGCCTGCAGCGCGTCGACGACGGCGCGTCGGCGGCCCTCGATCTCGCGCATCGACGCCCACTTCATGAGGCGGTGACCGGGCGTCGAATCGGGCACGCCGGCGATCTGCGCCTCGTAGAACATGCAGCCGACGAGCTCGACGCCCGGCGTCCGCTCGATGCACTGCGCGAGGCTGACGGCGTCCTCGGGCGTACGCACGTCGGACCGGTGCGCTCCGGCGGTGAACGGACCGACCTTGAACGTCATGTCGACGTCGATGGCCACGCGCAGCACGACCCCCGCCTGCGTGGCGACGCGCGCGATCATCGCGACGTGCTCGGGCGAGTCGACCATGAGCGTGACGGTGGCGCGTGCCTCCTCGTCGTCGGCGATGGCGCGCATCGCGACGACGTCGGCGCTCGGGTAGGCGACGAGCACATCACGTAGCCCGTGAGACACGAGCCACCGCGCCTCGGCGACCGAATAGGCGAGCAGACCGCTGACGCCGTCGTGGCGCAACGCCTCCTCGATGAGCGCGCGCACGCGGATCGACTTCGTCGCGATGCGCAGCGGCACGGGGGTCGCGACGTCGCGTAGCGCCGTCAGGTTGCGCGTGAACGCCGCGCGGTCGAGGACGGCCGTCGGCGCCCTGATCGGCCTCAACGGTGTGTCGAAGACGCTCACGCGGACACTCGGTCGGCGAACAGGCCGGCGAAGGCGTCGAGGACGGCGAGCGCCTTGTCGTCATCACCGTCGGCGAGCCAGGCGAGGGCGACGCCGTCCGTCATGGCGATGACCATGCGCTGGACGACCTCGGTCGGGATGCCGAGGTCGTTCGACCAGCGTGTCTGGAAGGTCTCGACGAAGTCGTGGACGATCGCGTAGTTCGTGGCGAAGATGCCGCGCGCGAGCTCGGGGCCCGAGTCTTCCTGACGCACGAGGTAGGCGACGAGTTCGTAGACGAGTCGCTGCCGGTCCGCCTGCGCACCACTGATCGACCAGTAGTAGCGGAACGCGGCGCGGATGGCGTCGACGGGCGAGACGTCGTCCGGCAACGGCAGTGACGCCGCCTCGATGTCGCGAGTCGCGATCGACTCGACCATGGCTTCGAGCAGCGCTTTCTTGCTGTCGAAGCAGTAGTGGACGGTGCCGAGCGAGACGCCCGCCTCCGTCGCGATACGGCGGACGGTCGTGTTGTCCAGACCGTCCCGCAGGGCGATCGCGACGGCCGCCTGGATGAGTTGCGCGCGTCGCGTTTCGATGTCTAGCCGAGGCATAACTGCGACTCTAACGCCCCCTGAACTGGACATGTGTCTTGCACCACATTCGACACCCAGATGGTCACTTGCTGAACACCCGGCGTTCACGCCTCGGGACGGAGCGCGGTGTCAGCACGTGGTCTCAACTCTCCCCGCACCGGCGCCCGTCACGCCGAACGCGTCGCGACGCTCAGCGGAACCTCCTTGAGCGCGTCCTGCACCTCGCCCTCGCCGAGTTCGTCGATGAGAGCGGCGGCTTTGCGCGCTGTCGTCAGCGTGTGCGCGCGGGCCTGCTCCATGGCGGGGTGCGCGCGCAGCAGCTCGAGGGCCTCGGCGTGCTCGGCGTCGTCCGTCAGTGGCCTCGCGAGCAGTGCCTTCAGGCGCGCGTCGGCGGGGTCGCTCGAGGCGTTGACGTAGAACGTCGGCAGCGTCGCGACGCCCTCACGCAGGTCGGTGCCCGGGGTCTTGCCGGACGTCTCGGCCTCGCTCGCGATGTCGAGGATGTCGTCGCTCAGCTGGAAGACGAGCCCGACGAGCTCGCCGTAGCGGCCCAGCACCTCGACGGTGCGCTCGTCGCAGCCGGAGAACATCGCCCCGTACTGCGCGGCGGCGGCGATGAGGACGCCCGTCTTGTCGGCGAGCACCTTGAGGTAGTACTCCATCGGGTCGGCGCCGTCGGGTGTCTGACGCTCGTCCTCGATCTGGCCGGCGCACAGGCGCACGAACGTCCGGGCCTGCAGGATGACGGCCTCCGGGCCGAGGTGGGCGATGAGTTCGGATGCCTTGCCGAAGAGCAGGTCGCCGATGAGGATGGCCGTCGAGTTGCCGTACACCGCGTTGGCGCTCGGCACACCGCGGCGGATGTCGGCCTCGTCCATGACGTCGTCGTGGTACAGCGAGGCGAGGTGCGTCAGCTCGACGCCGGCCGCCGCGTCGACGACCTCGTCGCTGATGCCGGTGCCGAGCATCGAGGTGAGCAACGTCAGCATCGGGCGGAAACGCTTGCCGCCGGCGTCCACGAGGTGGTGGCTGGCCTCACGCACGAGCGGGCTGTCGTGGTCGACGACGACGTCGAGGCGTGCGTTGACGCGCTCCAACCCGTCGACGAGGCGGTCGCTCAGCTCCGCCGAGGCGTCCGGGACGATCGCGGACGCGACCGACTGGGCGCTCGAGGTGCGCGCGGATTCAGCACTCATGGTTCAACTCTTCCTGGGCCGTTCACGCGTTGGGCGCGAGGCGGGTCAGCACGGTGTACAGGCGATCGGTGGCGCTCTTACCGCCCGGGTCGGCGAGGTTCGCCATCACCTTGACGATGATCTTCATCAGGTCCTCGCGCGGCAAACCGTACGTGACGGCGAGCTTCATGATCTGCGGATTACCGATCATCGTGGCGAAGTGGCGACCGAGCGTGAAGTAGCCGCCGAGGGCCTGCTTCATGACGTCGGGGTAGGTGGCGAGGATGCGTTCGCGGGCGACGTCGCCGCCGTTCTTCGCGGCGCCGAACGCGTCCGCGACGACGCTCGAACCGAGGCGCGCGGCCTCCATCGCGTACGCGATGCCCTCACCGTTGAACGGATTGACCATGCCGCCGGAGTCGCCGACGAGCATGAGGCCGTCGGCGTAGTGCGGGGTGCGGTTGAAGCCCATCGGCAGCGCCGCTCCGCGGATGTCGCCGACCATCGTCGCGTCGCCGAACGTCCACTCGGGCGGCATCGTCGCGACCCAGCGGCGCATGACCTCGCGGTAGTCGGTCTTGCCGAACGCCTTCGAGGTGTTGAGGATGCCGAGGCCGACGTTGCTCGTGCCGTCCCCGACGCCGAAGATCCACCCGTAGCCGGGCAGCAGGATCTTCTCGCCGCGCTCGTTCGTCGACGGTAGTTCGAGCCAGCTCTCGAGGTAGTCGTCGTGCGTGCGCGGGCTCGTGTAATAGGCGCGGACGGCGACGCCCATCGGCCGGTCCTCGCGCTTCTCGCGGCCGACGGCGAGCGCCAGGCGGCTCGAGTTGCCGTCGCAGGCGACGACGAGCGGGGCACGGTACGTCGCCTTCTCGCCGGTGGCACGCCCGTCCCCGCCGAGGAGCTTCGCCTCGACGCCGGCAACGCGGCCGTTCTCGACGATGGGCGCCGTGACGTTGACGCCCTGCAGCAACCGCGCGCCCTGGGCGACGGCGTGCTGGGCGAGGATGTCGTCGAAGTCCTGGCGCGTGCGCACGAGACCGTAGGCGGGGAAGGCTCCCTCGTCGGGCCAGTCGACCTGCAGACGCATGCCACGCCCGACGAGGCGCAGCCCCTTGTTGCGGATCCACCCCTCGCTCTCGGGCGTTGGGATGCCGAGCGCGTCGATCTCCTTGACGGCGCGCGGCGTCAACCCGTCACCACACACCTTCTCGCGCGGGAAACGGGTCTTCTCGAGCAGCAGGACGTCGAGGCCGGCCTGCGCGAGGTACGCGGCCACCGTCGAACCACCCGGGCCGGCACCGACGACGATGACGTCGGCGCTCTCGGTGGCTGCCTGGGGGCTGGTGCTGACGGCGTCGCTCACGCCGCGCCGCCCTTCTTCTTCGCCTGCTGGTTCTTCGACTGCTGGTTCTTCGGCGCATTCTTCGCCGCGGGCTTGACCGCGCGGTGCAGCGCGACGATGCCGCCGGTGAGGTTGCGCCACTCGACGTCGGCCCAGCCTGCCGTCTTGATCTGCTCGGCGAGCTCACGCTGCGCGGGCCAGCTCTGGATCGACTCGGCGAGGTAGACGTAGCTCTCCGGGTTCGAGCTGACGGCGCGCGCGACGGGCGGCAGCGCCTGCATGAGGTACTCGGTGTAGACGCGGCGGAACGGCCCGTTCGTCGGGTGGCTGAACTCGCAGATCAGCAGGCGCCCGCCGGGCTTCGTCACGCGCGCGAACTCGGCGAGCGCGCCCGTGACGTCGACGACGTTGCGCAGGCCGAAGCTCATCGTGACGGCGTCGAACGAGGCATCGGCGAACGGCAGCTTCGTTGCGTCGGCGGCGGTGAATCCGAGGTCGGCGCGGCGCTTCTTGCCCTCGCGCAGCATGCCGAGGCTGAAGTCGGCGGGCACGACGTGGGCGCCCGCGGCGTCGAAGGGCTCCGACGAGGTGCCCGTGCCTGCGGCGATGTCGAGGACGATCTCGCCCGGCTTGGGGTCGAGCGCCGTCAGCACCTGCTTGCGCCAGCGACGGTCCTGGCCGAGGGAGAGCAGGTCGTTCATGATGTCGTAGCGCGCCGCGACGTCGTCGAACATGCGCGCGACATCGCTGGGTCGCTTGTCCAGGCCAGCACGATTCATGGGGCCATTCTCGCACTCGCGCGCGCGTGCCCTCGCGGTCACCTGAATGAGCAGGCGCGCGGGGCGTCATCACGCGTCGCTGACGGCGGCGCCTCGCGCCACCGAGCCGTCCGCGGCACGGGGTTAGGCTGGTGTCTCGTGAGCCTTTCCCCATCGCCCGCCGACGCCGCGCGCACGCCGCACCTGCGGGTGCGCACCCAGGAGCTCGCCGACCCGGGCGATCTCGTCTCGCTCGTTCCGGCGGGCCGCCCGGCCGAGGACGTGATGTCGTGGGTGCGCCGCGGTGAGGGTCTCGTCGCGTGGGGGCGCGCCGCGTCGATCGCGACGAGCGGTGACGAGCGATTCGCCGACGCCGAGTCGTGGTGGGATGCGCTCGTCGCGGCAGCCGACGTCGAGGACGAGGTCGCCCTGCCCGGCAGTGGACTCGTCGCGTTCGGCTCGTTCAGTTTCCGCAACTCCTCCGACGAGGGTTCGGCGCTCGTCGTGCCCGAGATGGTCGTCGGGCGCCGCGGCGGGCGAGCGTGGCTCACGACGATCAACCGCACGAGCGACCGCCTGCCCGACGTCACGCCGGCGCTGGCACCGACGGGGGTCGAGGCCCGTGACGGCGCGCTGACGCCCGCGCAGTGGCGCAGCGCCGTGAGCGACGCCATCGAGATGATCCGCACGGGGCGCATCGGGAAGGTCGTGCTCGCGCGTGACGAGATCCACGTCGCGGACGCCGACATCGACCCACGCTGGCTGCTGACGCGTCTGGCGGCGCGTTATCGCGACACGTGGGCGTTCGCCGTCGATGGTCTCGTCGGCGCGACGCCGGAGCTGCTCGTGCGCTCGGAGAAGGGGCTCGTCACCTCACGCGTCCTCGCCGGGACGATCCGTCGCGCCGGGGCCGGCGCCTCCAGCGAGGAGCAGGATCTGGCGCTCGCCGCGAGCCTTGCGCGCAGTTCGAAGGACCTCGAGGAGCACGAGTATGCCGTCCGCTCCGTCGAGGCGGCGCTGCGGCCGCACTGTTCGTCGATGAACGTGCCCGACGCGCCGTTCGTCCTCAATCTGCCGAACGTGCTGCACCTCGCCACGGACGTCTCCGGCGCGCTCGCCGGGGGTGCGTCGTCGCTGACGCTCGCGGCGTCGCTGCACCCGTCGGCTGCGGTGTGCGGGACGCCGACGAACGAGGCGGCGCTCGTCATCGACGAGCTCGAACACATGGACCGCGGACGCTATGCCGGGCCCGTCGGCTGGATCGACGCCGCCGGCGACGGCGAGTGGGGCATCGCGCTGCGCAGCGGCCAGATCGACATCGAGAACCCCTGCCGCATCAGGCTGTTCGCCGGGTGCGGCATCGTCGCCGGGTCCGATCCGGTGAGCGAGGTCGCCGAATCCGTCGCCAAGCTCTCACCCATGCGCGAGGCGTTGCGCGACGACTGACGCGCGAGGAGGGCAGGTTTGGCGACGTCGCTCCGGTTCTTGTGCGCGTTCGGAGCTGCGATCGCGCCATGCCGACTTTCAGCCCTCACGGTGCGAGTTGAGCGCCACAACCCTGCCATGCGGTACTTCAGCTCCGCGCGGGACGGCTGGTTCCACGCTCGGCGGCCGGGCGGTAGCGTCGATCAGATGAAGCGTCTTCTCGTCATCAGCCACGCACCGACCCTGGCCACGGTGTCCCTGCGCGATGCAGTGATCGCGGGGGCGAGCGACCCGGAGTTCTTCGACGGACTCGTCGAGGTCGTCGCGATCGAGGCGCTGGAGGCGACCGACCCGCGGGCCTACCTCGACGCCGATGCGTATGTGTTCGGCACACCGGTCAACTTCGGCTACCTCTCCGGCGCACTCAAGCACAGTTTTGACTCGACGTACGGCGCGCTGCAGGGGCACGTCCGCAGGCGCCCGTTCAGCTACTGGGTTCACGGGCGCAGCGACGCGACGGGCGCGCGCCGCGCTCTCGACGCCATCACGACGGGCCTCGAACTGCGCCTCGTCGCCGAGCCCTTCGAACGTCTCGGCGGCGTGGGTGATGACGACCTCGCCGCTGCCCGCGAGTTCGGAGCCACCGTCGCGGCACACCTGTTGGACTGAGCATCCACCTCGCCGTCTGCGCTGGGCTGGTGAACTCACATGGGCTGGTGCATTCAAGCGCGTGACCATGCCGGCGCGGCGCCGGGCCACTCGGTCGTGACGCGCGACAACCGGCACCCGCCAGAGGGCAGCCCCGATCGCCCCGGAAGCGCCCGCGGTGGGCGGCGCAACACATAGGGTGAGGCGGCAGTCACCGCGCGGTGACGCGGAGAGGCCCCACCGATGTCAGCGTTCCGTCCCCGACAGGGCGAGTCCAAGCCTGCGCGCACCTGGACGGCCATCGTCGTCGCGTTGGGTACCGCCCTGGCCCTCGTCGCGGCCTTCGGCGGGCCGAAGGACGTGCGCCGCACCGATGGAGGCAACGTCGCCTTCGCGATCGGGGCCTGCGGCGCGTCCGAACCGAAAGCCTTCCCGAGCGGTGTCATCGCCAACACGGATCGGCACACGGCCCGAATCATCGCCATCACGCCGAGCGCTGGATCGTCGCGTGTCGACGTGCGCGATTTCGCCGTCATCGACGCGGGGCCTGCCGAAGGCAGCCTCGATCCCGAGACGCCCATGAGCGTCGGGTTTGCGTCACTTCCCGCCGTCGCGCACCCACACGAAATCTTGCCCGGGCATCAGGCGATCATCGAGGTTCGCGTGACCTCGAGTGGTCGCCCGTCCCACCTGACCGGCTACGACATCACAGTGGCGAACGGCCCCGCCACGCACGTGGTGCATGACGAGGCCGACGTGACCTTCACCGGGGCCTGCTCGGCCCCCGCGTGAGGCGTGATTCAGACGATGCGGTTCAGACGGCGTGGTCCGTCGGCGTTCCCGGGTCGTTGCTGACGATGGTGCGCGTGGGGTCACCTTCGTCGATCGAACCAGCCTTGTCGGTTGCGTTCTGAGCCGTCTCTCCGGTCCTGTCGGACGCGCCGCTCAGGCGCGCCTTGAGCTGCTCTATGAAGTCGGTCAGTGCCATGCTCGTCATCTCCTCGTGTCGTCGTCTCGCGCATCATGCCCGGGCGCCCGCAACCTCGCGAGCGGCCGGGCAGCGCGATCAGTTCTCCTGCAGTTTGTCACCGTCGAGGCCGGAGTGCGGGACGTTGTCCTCGTTCACCGTGTCGGCCTCGCCGCCGGCGTCGGGGGTGTCGATGTTGGAGGCGTCCTGCTCGCTCAGACGCTCACCGTCGTTGTCGCCGTCCTCGGGCATCTCGAACACTGCGTCGGTCGCAACCGTCATGTCGTCTCTCCTTCATCGTGTGGCGCGCCACCATGTGGGCTGCGGCGCCCCGGGCGGGCGCCGCCTCCTGCCACTCTTGCCGAGATGACGCGGGCGCGCACCATACCTGAGGGTGGGGCGCGTCAACGACGTTCGTAGCGCGCGTCCATCTCACCGGCGTCGGCGACGGCGTCGATGGCGGCCGCGAAAAGGTCGTGGCGCGCCTGACGCTCGAGGTGACGCTCGATGCGCACCTCGATGACGTTCAGCCCGGGCGCCGGGTCGCTGACGCGCTCGATGAGTTCGTCACGCGACCCGACGAGCGAATACCCGACACCGCGGGCCTCGCACACGAGCGCGAGGTCGGCGTTCGTCGGCGTGCCGAAGACGCGCTCGAAGTGCTCGGCGAGTTCGCTGCGCCCCTGCTCGAGCGTGCCGAAGATGCCGCCGCCGTCGTCGTTGATGACGACGATCGTCAGGTCGGGGCGCGGCTCGCCGGGGCCGATGAGCAGGCCGTTGCTGTCGTGCAGGAACGTCAGGTCGCCCATGAGTGCGAAACTCGGGCCGTCGTGCGACAGCGCGATGCCGACGGCCGTCGAGACCACTCCGTCGATGCCCGACAACCCGCGGTTCGCGACGGAGCAGACCCGACGCGCGATGCGCTGCGGGTTGCGACCGAGATCGAGGTCACGCGCCGTGTTCGACGACCCGATGAGCAGCGCCGACCCGGCCGGCACGTGCTGCACGAGCGTCGACGTCGCGGCCAGGCCGGACGGCCACGACCGCGCGACGAGCGGCCCGATGCGCTGCGCGAGACGCTGCCCTGCGATGCGCCAACTGCTCGACCACCGACGGTCCGCGCACGCCGCGACGAGTTCGTGCGAGCGCGCGATGGCGGCCCACTCGTGCACCCGCTGCACGACGTGCGACGGGTCGGCCCACGACGTCGAGGCCGTGATGACCTCGACGGTCACCTCGGGGTGACGCAGCAGCTTCGCGACGTCGCGCGAGAGCGTCATGCGTCCGGCGACGAGAACACGCTCGGGCAGGTGCTCGTCGAGCCAGTCGTGGGCGGCGAGGATGAGCGAACCGTGCGGCATGGCGCGCCCGCGGTGGTAATCGCCGAACGGCTCGGCGATGACGGGCCAGCCCGCCGCGTCGGCGAGTTCGGCGACCTCGGCGGCCAGCTTCGGATCGGGCAGATCACCGAGCAGGACGAGCGTACGCGGCACCGGTGCGATGCCCGGGCCGGGCGCGACGGTGACCGTCGATGCCGGAGCACGCAACTGCATCCAGGGGCGCCCGCGATCCCGCCCCTCGAGGCTTTCGGGCCACACGGGTGACGTCGTTGAGGGGGCGTCATCAGCCCGGCCGTCCTCATCGGACGTCGCGCTCGTGTCCCTCGCCACGATCGCCGCCGCGCCCGCAACGGCTCCGGCCATCGCGAGGTCGGCGACGTCGGGCGTCAGCGGCTCGCGGAACGGCAGGTTGAGGTGGACCGGCCCGACGTCGCCCGTCGGGACGCCCGTCGCGTGGGCGAACGCGCGACCGACGACCGAGCGCCACACCGTGTTCTGCCCAGCGCGCTCGCTCGGCGTCGCGAACTCGTGGAACCACCGCGTCGCGGAGCCGAAGATCTTGACTTGGTCGGTCGTCTGGTTGGCGCCCGTGTCGCGCAGTTCGGCGGGGCGGTCGGCGCTCATGATGATGAGCGGAACCTGCGCGTGATGTGCTTCGAGGACGGCAGGGTGAAGGTTTGCGACGGCCGTGCCGCTCGTCGTGATGACGGGCACCGGGTTGCGCGAGATCTTCGCGAGACCGAGGGCGAGGAACCCAGCCGAACGTTCGTCGACGCGCACGTGCAGACGCAGCCGTCCAGCCTTGTCGGCCGCGGCCACCGCGTACGCGAGCGGCGCCGAACGCGAACCGGGCGAGAGCACCACGTCCTTGACGCCGAGCCGCACGAGTTCGTCGATGATCACGCTTGCCATGGCAGTCGAAGGATTCACGCTCACCATCTTGGCGCATGGCGCCGACAACCCCAACGACGCGCCCGTTCCCTACGCTGTGGGCGTGACGAACGACGAGCAGCCCACCCTTCCCAGCGGCACGCAATGGCACATCCGGGCGTCCGGGTACGAGGCGACGATCGTCGAGGTCGGCGGCGGGTTGCGGGCGCTGCGCCACGACGGCGAGGACATCGTCCATGGATACGCCGAGGACACCATGGCCGACGCGTCCCGCGGGCACGTCCTCGCGCCGTGGCCGAACCGCATCGCAGGCGGGCGCTACGCGTTCGACGGCGACACGTACCTGCTGCCGCTGACCGAACCGGAGCACGCCAACGCCGCCCACGGGCTGGTGCGCTGGCAACCGTGGCAGCTCGTGGAGCACGCGACGCATCGCGTCACCGTCGGCGTCACGCTGCACCCGCAGCCGGGATGGGCGTGGACGGTGCGATTCGAGATGACGTACGTGCTCGGCCCCGACGGCCTGACGATCACGCCGCGCGCCACGAACCTCTCCGACACGCCATGCCCGTTCGGGTTCGGCATGCACCCCTATCTGACGGCAGGTGAGAGCTCACTCGACGACGTGACGCTGACCGCCCCTCTAGACGAAGCCCTTACCGTCGACGAGCGGCTCATCCCGGTGGGGCGTGAACCGGCCTCGATCGACTGCACCGAAAGCGCATCATTGCGCGGCGTCACCCTCGATACGTGCTTCACCGGTATCGGAGCCCGCCCGGGCAGCGGAATGCCCACGCGGCCTGCTGACGCGGCGCCACGGGCTGACGGAGCCGCGTCGTCGAGCAACGACGCCGCACGCTGGGAGGTCAGCGTCAGCACGTCGTCGCGGGTGACGACGTTGTGGGCCGATGCGCGCGAGTTCGGCTACGTGCAGCTGTTCACGGGCGACGGGTTGCCGGAGCCGAAGAACCGACGCTCGGGCTTGGCCGTGGAGCCGATGACGTGCCCCGCCAACGCGTTCAACACGGGCGAGGGCCTCATGGTGCTGCACCCCGGCCGAACATGGACAGCCTCCTTCGGCATCTCCTCACGCCACTGACCCTCACGACCCCGACCCTCAAAACGCTGGCCCCACCCGTCCCCATCCGCGATCCACATCGGCGATTCCTGTCCACCTTCGCGATCCACGTCCACGTCCGCGATTCCTGTCCGCATGTGCGAATTTCGTTCATATTCAGCCGGCCGTCATACCGCGCACTCGAGCCCCCGCCCACCCAGCCGACGTCCATGGTGCGCTCTGCCGTCTCGCCACAGACGTCTTCACCGGACGTCGAGGTGCCCCCGGCCGCGTCGCCGACTACCGTGGTGCGGGTGCCCAGAGCCGCGCGCAGTTTTGCCGATGATCTGAGGGCCCGCAGCGACGACGAGCTCGCGGCCCTCCTGCTCGCGCGCCCCGACCTCACGCGACCGACGCCGGCGGACATCACTTCCCTCGCGGCTCGCGCCTCGACGCGCGCCAGCGTCCAGCGTGCGCTCGAACATCTCGACGGCGGCGCGCTGCGCCTCGTCGAAGCCCTCCTCGTCGTCGGTGCTGACGGCGCCGCGGCCGCGCTCGGCGCGTCGAAGAAGGCCGTCGAACAGGGGATCCGGGAGCTCTGGGCGAAGGCGCTCGTCTGGCGCGCTTCCGACGGCTGGCGAACGGCTCGCGCGGTCGGTGAGATCCTCACGCACCCAGCAGGATTGGGACGTTCGACCGCCGAGCTGGTGACGCATCCGAGCACCCTCGCGCTCTCGCCCACGACCACCCCCGACGAGGTCGCCGACGCCGAAGCACGTCTCACCGATCGCGCGCGCGCCGTCATCGAGCAACTGCGCTGGGGCAGCGCCCGCGCCTCGTTCACGACGCCCGCCCTGCGCGCCGTCCGTGACGAACTCGTCCGCGCCGGGCTCATGGTCGCCCTCGACGGTGACGACGCCGTCATCCCGCGCGAGGTGGGCCTCGCCCTGCGCGGCGGCCGGCTGTCGCGCGAACCGTGGGCGCCGCCACAACCCGAGCCACGTCACGTCGACCAGGCCGACACCGACACGGCTGCCGCCGGGGAGGTGCTCGATCTGCTGTGGCGACTCGACGACGTCGCCGCCGCCTGGGATGAGGAGGCGCCGCGTGTCCTGCGCACCGGTGGTCTGTCCGTCCGCGATCACCGTCGTCTCGCCGCGAGGCTCGATGCGTCGAGCGAACTGACCGCCTTCGTCCTCGAGATCGGCCACGCCGCAGGCCTGTTCGCCTCCGACGGAGAGATCGACGCGACGTGGCGACCGACCGATCTGTACGACGAATGGACGACCTGGAGCCCGGCGCGACGCTGGGCGGCCCTCGCTCTGGCGTGGCGTGACACCGTCCGCGCCCCCGGCCTCGCGGGTCAGAGCGTCGACGGGACGCTCGTCAACGTCCTCGGCAAGGACGCCGCGTGGCCGCTCATGCGGGCCCGCCGCCGGGACGTGCTCGACGTCCTCGCCGCCCTCCCGGCGGGCAGCGCCCCCACGATCGACGACGTCGAAGCGCTGCTGCGTTGGCGCCGACCGCTCCGCCTGCCTGCCGGGGCGCCCACCCACGCTGATGTCGTCCTGCGCGAAGCGGCATGGCTCGGCGTCCTCGGCCGGGGCGCGCTCACCAGCGCCGGGCGTGCGCTGCTCGCGGCCGACCCGTCGTCCGCCGCGGATGTCGAGGCCGTGACGACCGCCATGTCGACCGCGCTCCCGGAGCCGGTCGATCAGGTCATGCTCCAGGGCGACCTCACCGCCATCGCGCCCGGCCCGCTGGCGGAAGAGGCCGCCACGTTCATGCGTCGCGCCGCCGACGTCGAATCCCGCGGTGGTGCAACGGTTTTCCGCTTCAGCGACGCGAGTCTGCGTCGCCTGCTCGACCACGGGGTCTCCTCGGCGGAGGCGCTCGAGTTGCTGCGTCGCCACAGCATGACGCCGATCCCGCAGGCTCTCGAATACCTGCTCGGCGACGTCGCGCGCCGCCACGGCCACGTGCGCGTCGGCTCGGTCAGTTCGTACGTGCGCAGCGATGACGAGGCCGCCCTCGACGCGCTCGTCGCCGACACAGGTCTCGCGTCGCTGCAGCTGCGCCGCATCGCACCCACCGTCTGCGTCTCCCCGATGCCTGCGGCGACGCTGCTCGACGTCCTGCGCGAGCATCGTCACGCGCCTGTCGCCGAGACCTCCGACGGCGGGGTCGTCGTGCGCGCCGCCACCGTCGAGCGCGCCCCGACGCCGTCGCGCCGCACCACCCCCGTCCAGGTGCACACGCTCGACGCCGGTGAGGCCGAGCAGCTGGCCGGCCGTCTACGGGCCGCCGAGAAGGACGCCGTCCGTCCGAGCGAGCACGACGCGCACACGCGCATTCCGTCCTGTGATCCGACGGTGACGTTGGCGCTGCTGCAGGACGCGGCCGCCGAGAGCGTTCCCGTGTGGATCGGCTACGTCGAGGCCGGCGGCGACATCAAGCGCGGCTTGTTCCGCCCCGCGAGCGTGACGGGCGGGCGCGTCACGGGCCAGCTGGGCGACACCTCGCCAGTGACGCGGACGTTCTCGATCCACCGCATCACGGGCGTGGCGTCGGCGTGACGTCCGCGACGCCCCTCGAGACCTGCCTCGTCCTTGTCACCCGTACGAGCGACGGGGCGGACGAGGTGCTGCTCGGGCGAAAGCTGCGCGGCTTCGGTCGTAGCCGCGTCGTCGCCCCCGGCGGCAAGATCGACGCCGGTGAGAGCGCGCAGGAGGCGGCCGCCCGCGAGCTCGAGGAGGAGACGGGTCTGCGCGCGCAGACGCTCGCGCCAGCCGGCGTCCTCGACTTTCGCTTTTCACACGACGACCTGACCCAAGACATGCGGGCGCATGTGTTCATTGCGTCCGATGCCCTCGGCGCGGTGCAGGATTCAGACGAGATCGCCGGCCGGTGGGTGCGTCAGGACGGGATTCCGTACGTCAAGATGTGGCCCGACGCGCGCCACTGGGTGCCCCGCGCGCTCGCGGGCACCCTGCAGCACGCCCTGTTCGTCTACGGCGCCGACGGCGTCACGCTCGAGCGCTTCGAGCTCTGACGGCGGGTGCCCATCCGCGTCAGCGCGCGCGGGCCGAGCACGATGACGGCCACGCCGACGAGCAGGAGCGCGCCGCCGACGAACGCGGCAGCGTTGAGGCGTTCGCCGAGGAAGACCCAGCCGGCGAGGAAGCCGACGACGGGGACGAGCAGCGTGAACGGGGCGACGTTCGATGCCGGATAGATGCCCATGAGCCCGTTCCAGATCGTGTAGCCAACGAGGCTCGCAAGGATGACGGTGTACGCCGTCGACGCGATCGCCGCGCCGCCGAAGTGCGTGAGCGCGTCACCGACAGCGCCCGGGCCGTCGCTGAGCAGCGACAACACCAGCATAGGCAGCGGGACGAACAGGCTGCCCCACACCGTCAAACCGAGGCCTGACGCTCCCGCGCAGCGTCGCGAGGCGACGTTACCGGCACCCCAGCTCAGCGCTCCCGCGAGACACAGCAGGACGCCGACGAGCGGTGTCGCCCCCGAGCGTCCGAGGGCCACGACGACGAGCCCACCCACGGCGATGCCCATGCCCATGAGTGGGATGGGTCGCCGCCGCTCCCCCCAGGACGGCCGCGGCGATGACGACGGTGAACAGCGCCTGAGCCTGCAGGATCAGCGAGGCCAGCCCGGAGGCCAGACCCGCTGCCATCGCCGAGTACAGAAACCCGAACTGCCCGGCCGACATGAGCAGCCCGACGAGTGCGAGGTCGCGCCACGCGACCTGCGGGCGCGGCACGAACGCCATGATCGGCAGGATGCACGCGAACCGGATCGCCACGAACAGCAGCGGCGGCATGCCGGCCAGCCCCTCGTGGATGACGACGAAGTTGAGCCCCCAGATGAGAACGACGAGCAGCGCGAGCGCGATGTGGCGTGGGGTCATGAGCCCCATCCCACCGCACCGCGCCCGCCGCCGGAAGAACGATCCGTCTGGTGGCCGTTCAGAGCCTCGGAAGGTACCTCAGAAGATGCGCACGCGCTCGTCTTCGTCGACCCACATGCCGTCGCCGGCCTTGACGTCGAACGCCTCGACGAACTCGGTGAGGTTGCGGGCGGCGTTGGCGCGCACGTCCATCGGCGAGTGCGGGTCGGTGGCGAGCAGACGCTTCGCCTCGGCCTCGCGAGCGGTGCCGCTCCACACCTGAGCCCAGCCGAGGAAGAAGCGCTGCGCGCCCGTGAAACCGTCGAGCTCAGGCGCCGGAGCGTCCTCGCAGGCGATCGTGTACGCCTTGTACCCGATCGTCAGTCCGCCGAGGTCGCCGATGTTCTCGCCGACCGTCAGGCCACCGTTTACCTTGAGGCCGGGAGCGTCGCGCGTCTCGAGCTCGGAGAACTGCGCGATGAGCTTGGCCGACAGGGCGTCGAAGCGCTCGCGATCGCCCTCGGTCCACCAGTCGACGAGTTCACCGTCTCCGTTGAAACGCGAGCCCTGGTCGTCGAAGCCGTGGCCGAGTTCGTGTCCGATGACGGCGCCGATGCCGCCGTAGTTGACGGCGTCGTCCGCGTCGACGTCGAAGAACGGCGGCTGCAGGATGGCGGCCGGGAAGACGATCTCGTTCATCATCGGGTGGTAGTAGGCGTTGACCGTCTGCGGGCTCATGAGCCACTCGTTGCGGTCGATGGGCTGCCCGATCTTGGCCAGCTGGTAGTCGGTCTCGAATGACGCGGAACGCTTGATGTTGCCGACGAGGTCGTCGGCGACGATCTGCAGGTCGGAGTAGTCGCGCCACTCGTCGGGGTAGCCGATCTTGGGCGTGAACGCGTCGAGCTTCTCGAGCGCCTTGACCTGCGTCTCGGGGCTCATCCACGTCGATTCGCGGAAACTGCGACGGAACGCCTCGACGAGGTTGCCGACGAGTTCCTGCATCCGCCCCTTCGCCTCCGGCGGGAAGTGACGCTCGACGTACAGCTTGCCGGCCTCCTCGCCGAGGACGCCCTCGACGAGGCCGACGCCGCGCTTCCAGCGCTCACGCAGCTGCGGCGTGCCCGACAGGGTGCGGCCCGCGAAGTCGAAGCGCTCCTCGACCACGGCGTCGCCGAGGTAGTTCGCGAACGAGGTGACGAGGTGCCACGTCATCCACGCCTTCCAATCCTCGAGCGGACGGGTGGCGAACAGTTCCGCGAGCCCCTCGAGGTAGCTCGGTTCACCGACGACGACGTTCGCGAACGCACCGTCCGGCACGACCTGGCCCTCCATCCACGCGTCGAGGTCGAACGCGCCGAGCACGTCGCGCAGTTCGTCGAGCGTGTAGCGGTTGTAGGTCTTGATGGCGTCGCGCGTCGAGACGTTGTCCCAGTGGTGCTTCGCGAGGTCGACCTCGAGGGCGTAAGCGCGGTCGGCGACGGCCTCTGGCGTGGAGACACCCGCGAGTTCGAGCAGCCGCACCATGTGCTCCTGGTAGGCGGCGCGGATCTCGGCGTACTGCGCCTCGCGGTAGTAGGCCTCGTCGGGCAGCCCGAGGCCGCTCTGGCCGATGTAGACGATGTACTCGTCGCTGTTCTTCGCGTCGGCGCTGACGTAGAAACCGAACAGACCGCCCATGCCGTAGCGCTCGAGGTGGCCGAGGAGCATGAGCAGATCGTGCTCGCTCCTCAGCCCGTCGATGGCGGCGAGATCCTCCGCGATCGGCGAGACGCCGAGACGGTTGATGCGCTCGGTGTCCATGAACGAGCGGTACAGGTCGCCGACCTTCTGCGTGGCCGGGCCGAAGCCCTCGGCCGGGTTGCCGTTCTCGGCGTCCTCCGCCTTCTGCGCTGCCTCCTCGATGATGACGCGCATCGCCGCCTCGCTCTTCTCACGAAGGCGGTCGAACGCGCCGTAGCGCGACTTGTCGTCGGGGATGGGGTGCTCGCGAACCCACGTGTTGTTGACGTAGGCGAACAGGTCGTCCTGGGGGCGGACGGACGCGTCGAACGTGTCGACGTCGAGGCCGGACTTGCGGGTCATGCGAACACCTCAGATTTCGTGGAGGTCGAGGACTTCTCAGCTGATGTCCATCCAAACACCTCGCACCGACAACCGTCATCCGCAGCTCACCGCGCGAGCTCAGACAGCATCGTTGAGACCCACCCCGGGCACCGCCGACGGGTCGTCGCGAACTGACTTGGGGTTCGTCTCCGGCAGCAGCCAGGCCCCGACGGCCGTCAGGACGCTGAGCACCACCATGTAGGCGGCGATCCCGTGCGTGCTGCCCGTTCTGTCGATGACGGAGGCCATGATCATCGGGGTCGGGCCGGCCAGTGCGATGGCGGCCAACTGATACGCCAGCGACATGCCCGAGTACCGCATCGACGGGTGAAAGATCTCTGCAAGATAGGCAGCGAGCGGGCCGTAGATCGTCGACTGGAAGAAGCTCGTGAGAAAAGCCCCGATGGCGAACATCGCGATGCTCTTCGTCCCGAGCAGAGCGAAGTAGGGAAAGATGACGACTGCGAGGCCGATGGCTGACCAGAACACGACGGGTTTCCGTCCGATCCGGTCCGAGAGTGCGCCCGACCACAAGATCATGGGGATGTTGAGCGCCGAGAGCACAAGAGTGACGAGCAGGAGACTCTCTCGTTTAATCCCGAGCTCGCTCGAGGCGTAGCTCAGGGAACCGACGATGCCGACGTAGAACATCGAATTCGTCGCCCCCATCGTGAGGCAACCGAGCAGAATGCGTTTCCACGCCTTGCGGACCACGTCGAGCGCGGGCGCCTGAGCAGGGGCGTCGTTCATCCGCTCGGCGGAACGCGCCTGCAGCTTCTTGAACTCCGGCGAGTCCTCGACCTTGTTGTGGATGTACAACCCGAGGGGGAACAGGACGACGCTCAGCAGGAACGGGATGCGCCAACCCCACGAGACGAAGTCAGCCTTGGAGACGCTCTGCGACACGACGAGAAAGATGAGGTTGCCGAGCAACACGCCGATCGGGACGCCCATCTGACCGAAGGTGCCGGCGAAGCCGCGGCGTTTCGGCCCCTCGGATTCCGTCAGGAGCAAGATGATGCCGCCCCATTGACCACCGGCCGCAAGGCCCTGGACGAACCTGAGGGTCACGAGGACGACGGGCGCGAGGACGCCGATCGTCGCGGCAGAGGGCAGGAGGCCGATGAGGAACGTCGCCCCTCCCATGGCCAGGACGCAGATCACGACGACGCGCTTGCGCCCGTACTTGTCGCCGTAGTGGCCGGCGAGCACGCCACCTAGTGGGCGGGCAAGAAAGGCCGCCCAGAACGTCCCGAACGACAGGAGGGTTCCGGTCAAGGCGGAGCTGTCGGGAAAGAACACATGAGGGAACACCAGCGCTGCTGCGGTCCCGAAGATGAAGAAGTCGTACCACTCGATCGAACTGCTCAGCAGGCTGGCGGCGAGCAGCCGCTTGCGGCGCTTCGGATCGATGGCGACGTCAGGTGCGGATACAGCAGTCACGGGGGCCTCCTGCTCGACGGGAGATGACATTTTCATGTGATCTGAAGCACACCCTAGAGCCCCACTCGTCACTTGTTGAGCAATGCTCAATAACGCATCGGTAACGGAGATCGCGTCACGGCCCACTCGATGACGGGCGGCGCCGATGTTGTGTCATGAACGCGCGCTATCTCACGCGTTCATGACACAACATCGGCCGTCTCGGTGCTCACCCCGCTCGGAATGCCATCACGCTCCACCCCGTTACCCTGAACGCGGCACCTGTCGATGCCGCAGACCCCACCGAGAGGCAACGCGTGAACAACGGCGCACTCATCGTGCAGAGCGATCGGACGATCCTGCTCGAGGTCGATCACGAGAACGCCGAGGCGGCGCGTCGCGCCATTGCTCCGTTCGCCGAGCTCGAACGCGCCCCCGAGCACGTTCACACGTATCGCGTCACGCCGCTCGGCCTGTGGAACGCCCGCGCTGCAGGCCTCGATGCCGAGACGGTCGTCGACGCCCTCATCACGCACAGCCGTTTCCCCGTGCCGCAACCGCTGCTGCTCGACGTCGCCGAGACGATGGATCGTTACGGCCGTCTCGTCCTCGAGAAGGACGGCGACCAGCTCGTCCTGCACTCCACCGACAAGCCCGTGCTCGAAGAGGTGCTGCGGCACAAGAAGATCAAGCCACTCGTCGGCGATCGCCTCGACGACTTCACCGTCGCCGTCCACCCAAGTGAGCGTGGCGCGATCAAGCAGGAGCTCATCAAGGTCGGCTGGCCGGCCGAGGACCGTGCGGGTTTCGTCGACGGCGAGGCCCATCCCATCGACCTCGACACCGACGGCTGGGAGCTGCGCCCCTACCAGCGTCAGGCCGTCGACGGGTTCTGGGACGGCGGCAGCGGCGTCGTCGTCCTGCCCTGTGGCGCCGGCAAGACGCTCGTCGGCGCCGGTGCCATGGCGAAGGCCAAGGCGACGACCCTCATCCTCGTGACGAACACCGTCTCGGCCCGTCAGTGGCGCGATGAGCTGCTCAAGCGCACGACGCTGACGGAGGACGAGATCGGCGAGTACTCCGGTGCGCGCAAGGAAATCCGCCCCGTCACGATCGCGACGTACCAGGTGCTCACGCTCAAGCGAAAGGGCGTCTACCCGCACCTCGAACTGCTCGACGCGCGCGACTGGGGCCTCGTCGTCTACGACGAGGTGCACCTGCTACCGGCGCCCATCTTCCGCATGACGGCCGACCTGCAGGCCCGTCGACGTCTCGGCCTGACGGCGACGCTCGTGCGTGAGGACAACCGCGAGGACGACGTGTTCTCCCTCATCGGCCCGAAGCGCTACGACGCACCCTGGAAGGACATCGAGAGCCAGGGTTACATCGCGCCCGCCGATTGCGTCGAGGTGCGCGTCGGGCTCTCCGACTCCGACCGCATGGCCTATGCGACGAGCGAACCCGACGAGCGCTACCGCTTCGCCTCGTGCGCGACGGTCAAGGATCCGGTCGTCGAACGCATCGTCGCCAAGCATGACGGCGAACCGACCCTCGTCATCGGCCAGTATCTCGACCAGCTCGAGACCGTCGCGGGACGCCTGAACGCCGACCTCATCACCGGTGAGACGTCGGTTGCGGTGCGGCAGAAGCTGTTCCAGCAGTTCCGTGACGGCGAGATCACCAAGCTCGTCGTGTCGAAGGTCGCGAACTTCTCGATCGACCTGCCGGAGGCGAGCGTCGCCGTCCAGATCTCCGGAACCTTCGGCTCGCGTCAGGAGGAGGCCCAGCGCCTCGGTCGCGTCCTGCGCCCGAAGGCCGACGGACGCACCGCGCACTTCTACTCGATCGTCACGCGCGACACCGTCGACGCCGACTTCGCCGCGCACCGTCAGCGCTTCCTCGCCGAGCAGGGCTACGCCTACCGCATCGTCGACGAGAGCGACATCTGAGCCCTTCCCCGCACAGCTTGGTTCAGCAGACCAACCACATGACGACGGTCAACATCCACGAGGCGAAGACTCACCTTTCCCGGCTGCTTGCCAGGGTCGGGGCCGGCGAGTCGATCACCATCGCCAAGGCGGGGCGGCCCATCGTCGACCTCGTCCCGCATGTCGCCGAGCCCGTCAGGTTCGGCACACTCGATGCGTCGTGGACGACGGCGGACGACGCCTTCGGCGATGAGATCGACACGCTCATCGGGGCGCTGTTCGGCGCCGAGCGATGAGCATCCTGCTCGATACCAACGTCGCGCTGCGGCTACTGCAGGACGACCGCGGTCTCGGCCGAAGTGCGGAAAGACGCCATCCGCGAGAGCTCACGCAGCTTCGGCGTTGCCACGTCCGCGACGCACGTAGGCCCAGCCCATGAGTCCGAGGACGGCGCCCGCGACGCACGTCCACGGCCACCAGTCACGCTCGCCCGTGTGCAGGGCGGGCACGAGAAGCGTCACGACGAGCATGACGACCCAGCACGCGACGCCGACGAGGATCACCTTGGGTGTGTCGACGTGCAGCGGCTGCGGCTTCGGAATGACGGTGTCGCCGCCGGTGAACAACTTCTCGTACGGCGATTCCTCGAGTCGCGCCTCGCCCTCGGCGTGGAGCACGACGCCAGCTTCGTAGGACATCGAGTGCTCGGCGCGCTCCCGCATCTCGCGGGCGCGCTCGATCGAGCGCGGCGTCGCACCGTCAGCACGCGGCGCGCGCTTCGGCTGACGCTGGTCTGGGCTCACCGTCACAGCCTAGTTGACGCGCCCCTGACGGGCGGCGAAGCACCGACAGCCGAGCTCGGTGCCGGCGCCCTCAGACCCGGCGGCGCGCCTCTGCTGAGCGGGGCGAAGGGACGGCAGACGTCACTCACGGGCCCGGTCATGTGCGCGCACCCGACGAGGCGGCGACGACCACCCGCTGAGCACGTTTCCCGGCGCACACGGGCGCCAAATACGATGTGCGCCATGTCGAGCACAGTCACTTCGGCCCCCGCCCCCGGACCGCCCGCGAACGCCCTGGATCGCTACTTCAAGATCAGCGAACGCGGTTCCACCGTCGGACGGGAGATCCGCGGTGGCCTCGTCACCTTCTTCACGATGGCGTACATCGTCGTCCTCAACCCCATCATCATCGGCACGGTGCCGGACTCGACGGGCCATTACATCGGCGGCGGAACGTCGCCGAACCTCACCCTCGTGGCATCCGTGACGGCCCTCGTCGCTGGTGTGATGACGATCTTCATGGGCGCCATCGCCAAGTTCCCCCTCGCCATCGCGACCGGCCTCGGTCTCAACGCATTCGTCGCCTACTCCGTGGCGAAGCTGCCGGGCATGACCTGGCCGGACGCCATGGGGCTCGTCGTCATCGAGGGCTTCATCATCTTCCTGCTCGTCATCTCCGGTTTTCGCAAGGCACTGTTCGCGGCGATTCCGCACTCGTTGAAGACGGCCATCAGCGTCGGCATCGGGCTGTTCATCTGCCTCGTCGCCCTCCACGACGCGGGTTTCAACTCCGCCGGCGGCGGTTTCCTCCAACTCGGCCCGAGCGGCACGCTGCAGGGCTGGCCGGTGCTCATCTTCATCATCGGCGTGCTCGGCATCGCCGCGATGATGGCCCGCAAGGTGAAAGGCGCCATGCTCGTCGGCATCCTCGGTGCGACGACGCTCGCCGTCATCGCCGAGACGGTCGGCAACATCGGCAGCAAGACGAACGCCAAGGGGGACGTCGTGAACCCGGGAGGGTGGTCCCTCACCGTGCCGCAGGTGCCCGACTCGTTCGTCTCGCAGCCGAACTTCTCGATCATCGGCGACTTCTCGCTGTTCGGTGCCTTCGGCAAGATCGGCACCATCTCCACGATCCTCATCATCTTCACGCTCGTGCTCGGCGCCTTCTTCGACCTCATGGGCGCGATGTACGCCGTCGGCGCCGAGGGAGACCTGCTCGACGAGGATGGTGTGCCCGAGCACTCCGAACGCATCATGATCGTCGACTCCGTGGCCGCGATGGCCGGCGGCGCCGGCTCCATCAGCTCCAACACGGCCTTCATCGAATCGGCGTCCGGCGTCGGCGAGGGCGCGCGAACCGGCCTCGCCTCCATCGTCACCGGCGTGTGCTTCCTGCTCACGACCTTCCTGGCCCCGCTCGTCGAGATGGTGCCTTCGGAGGCCGCCGCGCCTGCCCTCGTCATCGTCGGCTACCTCATGATGACGCAGGCGAACGACATCGACTGGAAGGACATGGAGATCGGCCTGCCCGCCTTCCTGACGATGGCGCTCATGCCCTTCACCTACTCGATCGCCGTCGGCATCGGCGCCGGGTTCATCAGCTTCATCCTGATCAAGCTGGTCAAGGGCAAGGCGAAAGACGTGCACCCACTCATGTACGTCGTCGGGCTCTTCTTCCTCGTCTACTTCGGCATCGAACCGGTCAAGCAGATCCTCGGCGTCAGCTGAGGCAGCGATCATGCGGCGAGGGCTGCCCACCACGTGGTGGGCAGCCCTCGCCGTATGTTCGCTGCCTCAGGCCTCGTCGTGCTCGGTGTTCTCATGCTCGGTGTTCTCGCGCGCACCCTTGCTGCCGCCAGAGACCTCGAGGTCGACGTCAAGTTCGTCGAGCACCGGCGCGTCCTGATGGTCGTGCGCCTGCGGAGCTTCCATGTCGGCCTCGGAATGGGCGCCGCACCCGAAGTCGAGGGCGACGACCTTGCCGTCGGCGGGCGACCAATCATTGGCACAGACACCGAACTGCTGACGCAGCACACCCGCCATCGGCAGGAAGTAGCCACACGTCGCGCACGGCGCGGGAGCCTTGCGGGCGATGTCGGACGACGGCCCGTTCTCTCCGTCGTACCAGCGCTGAGCCGCCTCGTCGCGCCCCTCTGCCGAGAGCACGCGCGCGCGGCCGAGGCCGAGCTCGAAGATGGCGACCTGGTCGACGTCCTCGTTGCCGGTTGCCTCGAACCCGCCTTCGAGGCGCGGGTCGTCCTCCTTGTACGGCAGCACGTCGCCGGCGCTCAGGTCCCCCGGGGCGAGCCGGTCAGCCCAGGGCACCCACTCGGGCGCGAGGATCGACGACGCCGTCGGCACGAGATTCGTCTCGCACACGGTGGCGACCTTCGCGCGGGGCGCGCGGGCCACGGAGACGGCCCACTGCCAGTCGGGGTAGCCCTTGGCCAGGCTCGCGAAGTAGTGCGTGCCGAGTCGCTCCGAGTTCATCTCGAAGCGCACGTGCTCACCGACCGTGTCGCGGTAGGCGATCTCGACGACGGCGGCGCGCGCCATGTCGCGTGCGGCGTCAGCGGCGAGTACGGCGTCGTTCTTCACCACCTTGACGCGGCGAGCCTTCGGTGACGACGCGGGCGCCGGCTCGACGGGTTCGCTCGCCGCGGAGGGCGCGGAGGGGACGTCAGACATGATCAGACCTCGAGGTCGTCGGCCACGGCGCGCAGCACCGTCGCGATCTTGTTCGAATGGCTGCGGTCGGGGTAACGCCCCTTCTGCAACCCGGAGGACAGGTCGTCGAGCAGACGGATCACGTCTTCGACGATAACGCTCATCTGCTCAGCGGGCTTGCGCTTGCGCTCGGCGATCGACGGCGGCGCGTCGAGCACCTGGACGTGCATCGCCTGCGCGCCCTTGCGCCCGTCGACGACGCTGTACTCGATGCGCATTCCGCCCCGCAGCTGGCTCACCCCGGCAGGCAGCGCGCTCGCGGGGACGAAGACGTCGACGCCGTCGTCCCCGGAGACGAAGCCGAAGCCCTTCTCGGCGCTGTAGAACTTGACCTTGCCGACCGGCACGTCGCACCTCTTTGCTCATGAGGCCGGCGGGCGACCTCGGGTGGGATGGCTCGCGCGTGCGGCACCCCGTCGAACACTAACTTTTCGAGTTTACCGGCGCGTGTGCGGCGCCTCCGAATCGTCGGCCTCGACGCGTTCCACGCTCGGCTCGGCGACCTCGATGCCGGCGTCATCCGAGCCGCCGCCGCGCTCGTGTGCACCGTCGCCGCGACGGGCCTCGTCCTCGCGTAGTTGCTGCTGCATCTGCCGCAGCATGTCGGCGCGGGCCGAGCGCGACGCCGCATCGCCCGCCGACGCACGGCGGGCGGTCGGCGGCTGCGTGACGGCGCGCGAGCGCCACCAGAAGAACACCCCGCCGAGCAGCATCGCGAACCCGGCCAGCAGGACGACGAGACAGACCAGCGCCCACACCACCATGGCGGCATGGAGCAGCGCGCCGACATGCCCCCGGTCAGCGAGCTTGACGGCCACCGTCACCCACGCGCCGATGAGCAGTGGCGAGGCCACCCACAGCAGCGCAGCGCCGACGATCGCGAGCCGTTTGCCGCGCGCCAGCAGCGCGGTCGAGAAACTCTCCTCGTGCACGTCGTCCATGGCGGGAACGCTACCGCGCGCCGGCGACAACCCCGTCATTCCAGGCCTTCGGCGCCGCCCGTCAGGTGCCGAGTGCTGCCCAGACGCTGGCGCGTCGCCACGCCGTCACGGGGCCGGAAAACCCCGAGCCGACGGGGTTGTCGGGGCCGCCCACTACTGTCGGCGACATGACGAACCGCAGTCCGCGACGCCTCAGCACCGCGCAGGCACGCCGCATCGCGTTGGCCGCCCAGGGGTTCGCGAAGGCACGCCCCGAGAGCGTCACGACACGCCACCTGACGGCGACCGCCGCGCGCCTGCAGGTCGTGCAGATCGACAGCGTCAACGTCCTCACGCGCAGCCACTACCTCCCCTTCTTCAGCCGCCTCGGCCCGTATGCGCACCGCGACCTGGACGCGCTTCGGGACCGCGCGCCACGTCGTCTCGTCGAGTATTGGGCGCACGAGACCAGTCTCGTGACGCCGCAGGTGTGGCCGCTGCTGCGTCACCGCATGGCGCGCGCCCATGAGGACGCCTGGGGTGGCATGCGTCGCGTCGCAGCCGAGCACCCCGACCTCGTCGAACGCGTCCACGCCCACGTCACGACGCACCCGCCCGCCACAGCCCGCGAGATCGAGGTCGCGCTCGAACACGACGAGCAGCTGAACAACGACCACTGGGGCTGGAACTGGTCGCTCGTCAAGGCAGCTCTGGAGCACCTGTTCTGGGCCGGCCGCATCACCTCGGCCGGACGAACGCCGCAGTTCGAACGTCGCTACGCGAGCCTCGAGCGCGTCCTGCCGAACCAGATCGCCGACGCCGCGCTGGCCGAGGAGTTCTTCTCACCGACCTCCCTGATCGACGCCCCTGCGGGCAGCGACGTCGCCTACTTCGACGACGTCGTCGAACTCGTGCGGCGCGGCGCGATGGCGCACGGGGTCGGCACCGAGCTGTGTCTAAGGGATTACTTCCGGCTCAAGGGCGCGCAGGTGCGCCCGGCGATCGAGCACCTGGTGTCGGCGGGCGAACTCGAACCCGTCGACGTCGAATGCTTCGACAAACCCGCATGGCGCCACGTCGATGCAAAGAACCCTCGCCGCATCGAGACGGCCGCGCTGTTGTCGCCGTTCGACTCACTCATCTGGCAGCGCGAACGCACCGAGGCACTGTGGAACTTCCGCTACCGCCTCGAGATCTACACCCCCGCCGCGAAGCGTCAGTACGGCTACTACGTCCTGCCGTTCCTGTTCGGCGAGCGCCTCGTCGCGCGCGTCGACCTGAAGGCCGACCGCGCCGCCGGGGTGTTGCGCGCTCACGCGATCCACTGGGAGCCGGGCGCCCCCGCCGCACACCCAGGCGCCGCAGACGCCTTGAGCGACGAGCTCACGACGATGGCGACATGGCTGGGTCTCGAGGGGTGGCGCGCCGCATGAACGACGCACGCGCACCGGTGACGGGCGGAGTCCGCCCCACCCGTCACCGGTGCGCGTTTGGCTCATGTCAGACGTGACGCTCCTGATGCGGATCCGACGATGCCTTCGGCTGCTTCGCCTCCTTCGAGGCCAGCGCGTAGGTGCGGGCGTACGTGGTGCCGGCCGCGAGCAGGACGAGGCCTGCGACGACGCACGTCATGGCCCGCGTCATCGCGCCCATGTAGGCGAGATCGAATATGAGCAACTTGAGAAGGGCACAGCCGAGCAGCGCGAGACCCCACGCCATCGACGCCGACAGGTGGCGCGGCCGCGTCAGGCCGGCGACGAGCACGAGAGCGGCGAGCGCCATCGTGCCGACGGTGATGACGAGGTGCACGAGGAAGAAGCCCGACGGCGTGCGACCCAGGCAGGTGATCAGCGACATCGCGAAGCCCAGCAGACCGATGAAGCCGGCACCGACGAGCGTCATCTGGACGTGCGGCGCGGGCATCGCCCGGCCCCGGACCGACCAGGTCGCGACGGCGGCCACCGTGAGCATGAGCAGCCCGCTCACCGCGACGGATGCCGGCAGTTCAGCGGCACGCCCCCGGTAGAACAGGTCGATCGTGGGAGAGGCCACCTGCTGCGCGACGGCGGCGAGACCCAGCGCTCCGAGGGCCAACTGACCGTCGATGCGCTGACGCGTCATGCCCTGCGCGGCGAACAGCACGAGCGCAGCGGCGAGGAACGGCAGGGCGAGCCACGGCCCGGTCGTCATGGCGAAGGCCAACGTCAGCGCGTTGATGACGGTGACGACGAGCGCGCCCAGGCGCAGCTCGCGCCCCGCGTGCCGCAGGGCCCACCACGTCAGTGCCGCGACGAACGTCGCCCCGAGGGCCAGCAGCGTCCACGTCGAACGGTCGGCGCGGATCATGAAGACCCACATCGGCAGCCAGGCGCTGACGTAGGCGGCCGCACCCCAGCGCGCGTCGGGACGAACCGTCGCGGTGAGCAGCGTCGTCGTCACCGCGGTGAGGGCGATGAGGCCGATCATGACGGGCACCTGGACGCTGTGGTCGAGGTCGATCCAGAACGTCGCGGCGAGCACGACGGGGACGGTCCGCGCGAGGCCGAGCTCGTCCCAGCGACGCGTCGGCTCGGGTGCGACGCCGACGAGCTGGATGACGAACAGGAACGCGACGAGCGCGAGGCCGGGGCCCTGCGTCAAGAAGGGCGCGAACACGCAGACCGCGACCATGATCGCGATGGCGAGCCATTTCTCGTCCCAGCGCATCGCGAGCAGGAACGCGGCTGCCGCGACGACGAACGCCATCGCGAGGCCGACACTCAACGGCACCCACGCGTAGAGGCGGGTGACGGCGATGACGTCGAAGTACGCCGCGGACGCTGCCGTCGCGAGCAGCGCGATGGAGCCGATCTGGCCACCCGGTCGACGGCGCACCCACGACGCGGCCGCGGCGAGAGCCGCCGAACCCGCGGCGCCACCGACGACGCGGACCGGCGGCGTCAGGATGCCTTCACGCGCCGCCATGACGAGCAGGAGCACGACCCCGACGAGCGTGACGACGACGCCCGCGGCCGCCAGCAGCATCGCGACGATCTGCTGGTTGTCGAACCGTCGAGGCTTCAGTTCGGGAGGTGGCGGCGGGATGAACGCGAGCGAACCGGGAAATGCGGGTGCCGGTCCTGCACCAGAGCGCCCGTCACGGGGAGCCTGACCGGGAGCGGCACCGCTGTACTGGCCTTGCCGATGACCACTGTTCGGCGTCGCCCCCATGAATGGTGGCGGCGGCGTCGAGTGGCCGTCAGGAGCGTCGAAGGCAGGGCGTCCGGGGTACGACGGACCGTAGGGCGGCACCGGGCGGGACGGGTCGAAGGAGTTCGAGGGCTGGTTCTCATTCATGCCTTCGAGCCTCGTCGGCCGTCGGCTTCGGCGCCTGAGCAGGACTACTCAGACGACGTGAGTAATGGACGCGAGTGAGTGCTCAGGGCGCCCCTGCCCACGCAGGTGCGGCGAACGTCAGTCGAGGCCGTTCTCGAGAGCGAACCGCGTCAGTTCGACGCGGTTGGCAAGGTGCAGCTTGCGCAGCGTCGCGGCGACGTGGTTGTCGACGGTGCGGCTGCTGAGGCCGAGCCGCGAGGCGATCTGCTTCGACGCGAGCCCCTTCGCAACCATGCGCAGCACCTCGCTCTCGCGGGGCGTCAGGGCGCTCGCCGGGTCGTCCGTGGTGTCGACGCGGCCACGCAGGTGCGCGAGCACCAGCCCGGCGAGTTCGGGGGTGAACACCGCGTCTCCGCGCAGCGTCGCCTCGACCGCGTCGACAAGTTCGGCGGCGCTGGCACTCTTGAGCAGGTAGCCCGACGCGCCAACCTTTACGGCGTCGAGCACGTCGCTGCGCGCCGACGACGCCGACAGCACGAGCACCTTGACCTCGGCGAGCGTCAGCATGATGGCGGACGTCGCGTCGGCACCGTTGCCGTCGGGCAGATTCATGTCCATGAGGACCAGGTCGGGGCGCGTCGCGCGAGCCCGATCGACGGCCTCGCGCACGGACCCGGCGGTGGCGACGACGTCGTAGCCGCGCGCGACGAGGTCGCGTTCGACGGCGTCACGCCACATCGGATGATCGTCGACGATCATGACGCGGGCCTGGGGCTCACGGGACGAGTCATTCATGACGACATTGTCGCGGACGCCAAGATCGCGAGCCACCGTGGCGCTGCGGCGCTCCACTGCTGCGGCGGATGAGAACGCCCGTCGCGCGACACGATCATGATCGAGGCCGCTTGCCGCGCCTCAGCGCGGCACCGTGAACTCCCACTCGACGCCCTCGCCCGGCGCGGTGGTGAGATGCGCGCGTCCGCCGATCGCCTCGATGCGTCCGACGATCGATCCGCTGACGCCCAGTCGCCCTTCGGCGCGTGCCTGCGCCGGCCGTTCCGGCGACATGCCCACGCCGTCGTCACGGACGGTGACGACGACCTCATCGCCGAGATCCTCGAGCAGGACGTACGAGGTCGCGGGTGCGCCACCACGCCCGGCGTGCAAATCGGTGTTCGTCAGGGCTTGCCGCACCGCCGCGGTGATCTCGGCGACGACGTCGGGGCGCAGCGTCACCGCCTCGGCTCCGGCGCTGACGTGGCACCGACGGCTCTCGAGGGCGAGCAGCACCTGGCGCAGATCCGTCGGGTCAGGCGCGTCAGACCGGCGGGCAGCACCCCGCGCCGGCGCGTCCACCGACGACGCCTCTATGCCGGCGTCGAGAGCTCCCCCACCCCGCGCCACCCCGTTCTGACCCGCATCACGCAGGCTGGAGGCGACTCCCCCGGCGAGACCATTAAGACGCACTGCCCCCGCGTTGCCCGCCCACGTGCCGTCGCGGCGCGCGCTGTCGTCGCCGTCCGCGATGAGGTGGCGTAGAGCCTGCTCCTGCTCGGCGGCGAGCTGCCCGACACGCGCGAACTCACCACCCGCGCGCTCCCCTTCGCGCGCGGTCAAGGCGAGCACCTGCAGCACTCCGTCGTGCACCTGCCGGGCGAGCCGTTCGCGCTCCGCGGCCCGGGCGCGCAGCTCGAGCGCCCTCGTCAACTGCTCGTGGGCGCGCTGCACACCGTGGCTCGCCACCCCCGCGGCGATGCCCGCACTGACGAGAATGGGCAGCGTCGGTGAACGTTCGAGCCACGACAGATCTCCGCCGACGTGCAGGCACGCGAGCCCCAGGACGACGGCGCTCGCGAAACCTGCGCCGACACCCCACATCATCCCGGCGGTGAGCACGGCGTTCGTCACCCACATCGTCGTCGGCAGGCTCTGGTTGTGATCCCACCAGCTCTCGGGTGCGACGATCCACGTCGAGTAGACGAGCGCGAGCGTGACGACCTGGTCGAGCCCGACGAGCACAGGTCGCCAGGTGCGGCGCGCGAACATCGCGTACGCCGCGATGCCGGACCAGATGCACTGCACCGCGATGAGGGCGCTTGCCAGGTGGGGGCGCGAGTAGTGCGAGATCGCCATCGAATGGATGAAGAGGCTGTACGCGAGCGTCAGGAAGCGAAACGCGCCCGAGGTTGCCCAGAGCGAACCCATCGCGTCGTCGGGCAGGCCCACGCCCCAGCCCGTCCATCGGGACGCGACGGACGACGCCCCGAACCGCACAGGCGATTCGGGGCGTCGACGCAGGTGGGCTCGGCTCACTTGCGCTGCTCGGGGTACGGCACCCCGTAACCCTCCTGGCCGGGCGCCTGGTACTCGCCACTCGCGGTGTTCTGCGTCGGGTACGGCATCTGCGACGGCGGCAGTTGCGGCTGCTCGTTGTACGGACGCTGCTGGCTCTGCGGCGCGTCGAACTGCACGTTCGGCGCCTGGTCGTTCGTCATGTTGACGCGCGGGGCACCCTTCGTCGCCTCGTCGGCCTCGTAGTACTCGGCCTTCGTCACGCCCGCGGGGCCGGCCATGAACTTCGTCGGGATCGAGTCGACCTTCGAGTTGAGCGAGCTGACGCACGCGTTGTAGTAGCGGCGCGCGTTGGAGATGCGGTCCTCGGTCGAGCTGAGCTCGCCCATGAGCTGCTGGTAGTTCTGGTTCGACTTGAGGTCGGGGTAGGCCTCGGAGACGGAGATGAGGCGACCCAGCGCCTGGCTCAGCTCACCCTCGGCCTCGGCGACCTGCGCCGGCGAACCGTTCGTGTTGACGGCCGCACCACGCGCGCGGATGACGGCGTCGAGCGTGCCCGCCTCGTGCTTCGCGTACGCCTTGACCGTCTCGACGAGGTTCGGGATGAGGTCGTGACGACGCGTCAGCTCGACGTCGATCTGGTGCCAGGCCTCTTGCACCGTGTTGCGCTGCTTGACGAGGCCGTTGTACATCATGACGGCTGCGACGACGAGCGCGACGATGATGACGAGAAGGATGATGACGAACGTCATGAGTGGCTCCTGCTTCGAGGGGTCATGTCTGCTTCGACCCTAGCCGACGGCAGCGACCACCGTCAGCGCTCGATGCGTGTCACGGCGCGATTCGCCCCCGGCGGGGCCGGCTGCGCCTGGGGACTGGAGGTCACTCCTCGTCGAAGCGGGTGAGGATCTGCTCGACGATCTGGGGGGATGCGCCCAGCGGCGCGGTGACGATTTCGGCGCCCGAACGCGTCAGCTTGTCATGGAAGTGCCCCTCGCCGAGCAGCAGCGCCGCGACGGCGACACGGACGTGAGGGTGGTCGCGGTTTGCGCTCACGGCGTCGGGCACGGACGGGGTGGCAGCCGAGCCGAAGGCCACGCCGATCGAGGTACCCCAGACGTCAGCGAGCAGACGTGCCTGGGCGCGGGCGTCGGCGGTGGCCTCGGCGCGGCTGGACCCGGCGGCGGCCATGACGATCGCGTCGCCGGGACGCGCGCCTGCCTCGCGGAGGCGCTGCGCGAGCAGTTCCGCGATGGGTCGCGACGGGCCGAGCGCGCCCGTCGAGCGCGCGTTGTCGTGCGGCGCAACAGCTTTCGCGACGTCGACCCGCACGTGGTAGCCGCCGCAGAACAACAGCGGCACGGCGACGACCTCGTCGAACTCGGGCACCAAGCGCGCCACGACGTCCGCGACCTTCGGCTCCTGCACGTCGACATACGCCTCGGTGACGGTGAGGTCGGGGCGCGCGGCGCGAACCGCGTCGGCGAGATCGTGGACGACCCGCCGGCCCTGTGGGCTCGCCGTCCCGTGGGCGACGAGGACGAGTGCGGCTCGCCGGCCGCCACGCGCGGGCGCCGTTGCAACAGCGGAGGATTCAGGGGGCGCGAGATCGGGCGCGGTCGGGGCGACCGTCATGTCGTCAGGCATGGCCGTCATTGTGCCCGCCGAGGGTGTCGGCGACCAGGCGCGTCAAGGCGCCGAGGCGAAAGCGCGTCGGCACGATCGGTTCGACGCCGCACTCGCGCAGCGGCGCCGCGGTGGTGTCACCGACGCAGGCCGCGATGACGCGCCCCTCGCGCAGCATGTCCAGCACGGCATCCTGTTGACCCGAGGCGCGCGCGGCGTCGAGAAAGGCGAAGACGCCGGGAGCTGCGGTGAACGCGACGACATCGACGTCGGATCGCGCGACGAGATCGACGGCGCGCGCGACGGCAGAGGGGTCGGGCGCCGGGCCCCAGCGGTAGACGACGAGCGAGACGACGTCAGCACCTGCGGCGCGCAGGGTCTCGTCGATGCCGTCGGAACCGGCGCCGTGGTGTTGCACAGCGACGCGGACGCCGTCGAGCGACTCCCCGCGCAGACGTTCCTTGATCTCCTCGGCCGTCTCCGAGGCGGCCGTCCACGTGACCTCGAGACCCGCTCCGACGACAGCGCCGCGCGCCTTCGGCCCGCGGGCGTAGATGCGAGTCGTCCGCAGTGCGTCGAGGAGTCGCTCGCGCAGCCCGGCCGCCTCGGCGGCCTCGAACCAGCCCCGGAACCCGATGCCCGTCGTCACCACGAGCAGGTCGGGCGGCTCCTCGATCAGCGCGCGGGTATGGGCGAGCAGCTCAGGGTCGTCGACGTGCGGCACGTGCGACATAGTCGCTGCCCGGATCACCTCGGCGCCGCGACGTTCGAGCGGTGCGGCGAACTCATCGGCCTTGCGCTGCGCGGTGATGACGATGCGCCGCCCGGCGAGGTCGTGCGGCGCCCGTCGTTGCTGGGGAGCGGAATCCGAAGCGAACTCCACCGAAGCGACGGCAGAGGCGTGCGACGCACGCCGAGCGGCGTCTCGAGGGGCGCTCGCGCCGTCCGGCTGCTGGTCACGCATCGGTCTCACCCGTCCCCTCGGTGGTGGCTTGCTGCGTCGTCATGGCGATGATCGCCGCGTCGGGCAGGACGTCGACGACGTCGCCGATGACGATGACGCTCGGGTTGCCGATGCCCCGCGTGGCGCACTCGCCGGCGAGCTCGGCGAGGGTGGAACGCACGACCTGCTGCTGCGGCGTCCACGCACGGTGGACGACGCCCGCGGGCGTCGCGGCCGGTTTGCCGTGCGCGACGAGGCCGGCCGTCAGCTCGCCCAGGCGTCCCATCCCCATGAGGACGACGATGGTGTGCGGCCATGCCGCCAGCGCCGGCAGCGCCAGTTCGTCGTGCCCGGAGAGCACGAGCAGGCCCGCCGACGATCCGCGATGCGTCACCGGGATGCCGCCGGCGAGCGGCGCGGAGAGCGCGCTCGTCACGCCGGGCACGACATCGACGTCGATGCCGTGCGCATGGCAGGACAGGTATTCCTCCCCCCCGCGGCCGAGCAGGTACGGATCGCCGCCCTTGAGGCGCACCACCCGCCGCCCGGCCCGCGCCTCACGCACGAGAATCGCGTTGATCTCGCCCTGCGGAACGGGGTGATGGTGCGGGCTCTTGCCGACGTCGATGATCTCGGCGCTCAGATCGAGACGCGCCAGTTCGTCCCGCGGGCCAAGGCGATCGGCGACGATGACGTCCGCCTGCTCGAGCTCGCGCAGGGCACGCAGCGTCAGCAGGTCGAGCGAACCCGGTCCGCCGCCGACGAGGACGACGCGCCCCGCCGCGACTGCGTCGCTCATCCGTTCCTCCTCGCTGCGGCCCTTCGTGTTCACTCCCCGACCTTAGGCAGCGACGCGCCGCGGCCGCCGTGATGTTCGTGACGCGAGAAGCGTCGCGCACTCACGCCCGCGCAGCACCCGTCGAGCAGTTTCATGATCGGCGCTCCACGGCACGAACCCGCACACCGCCGGCGATCAATCGGCGAATGAGCTCAGTGGCGCGCACGGGCAGCGCGCCACCCGCGACCAACGCGTCGTACATGCGCTCCGGCACGTCGTAGTGGTCGACGTCGAACGCAGCATCCGGAACGCCATGATCGTGCGCGAAGGCGTGCAGCTCGTCGAGCGAGCTGTCGGAGACGAGATGCGAGAACACCGTGCCCCACGCGGGCCACATCGGCGGGTCGATGAGGATGGCCATCGTCCCATCATCGCGGTTGGCCGGGCACATCGCCACCGTCCCCGCCGCAGGCGACCGACCTGGCGAGGCGGCCGGACGATCAGCGCGTCGTCTGCTCCGGTTCTGCGTAGTCGCTCGTGCGCTCGCCCAACTCGATCATCCCGTCGCGCTCACGCACGGCCCAGGTGCCGAGACGGACGGCGCGGTCGGCGACGTCCTCGCCCGTCCGCACGTCGAAGGCCTGCTTGTACAGCGGCGACTGGATGACGTCGTACGTCTGACCGTCGAGAGTGCGCGTCCCGACGACGCCGCGGGCGATGACGTTCGCGAGGGCGTACGGGTCACGGTGGCCGACGGCGAACACCTCGTCGTTCGCGAGGCGCACGAGGGCGACCTGCGCGCCGTCCGGCGTGAGTGCCGCAACGGCCCGCTCCGGTGTCAGCCGGTCGACGGCGCACAGCGGGGTCCACGAGGTACCGGCCTCGCTAGGTGTGGGGGTTGTCATCCCTGGCCTCCTTGTGCAGCGCCTGCGCCGACGGGGATGCGCTCGCCTGCGATCCGGACGGGACGTCGGTTGGAGTCGATGAGTTCGAGGGTGGCGTCGGCCTTCTCGGCCGGGGTCGCCGGGCGGGGCTGGTCACGTTCCACGACGTAGAGCAGATCGGGGTCGACGTTCGTGTCGTCGTTGACGAAGGCCGTGAACCGGGCGAGCTTCTCAGGGTCCTCCAGGACGTCGCGCCACTCGTCGGAGTAGGCGTTGACGTGACGTTCCATCATCGCGTCGAGGTCGGCGCAGATGCCCAACGCGTCGTCCATGATCACCTCGCGCAGGTGCTCGGTGCCGCCCTCGAGCTCGGCGAGCCACGGCGCGGTGCGCTGCAGCCGCTCGGCTGTCGAGATGTAGAACATGAAGAACCTGTCGATGGTGCGGATCAGTTCTTCTTCGTCGAGGTCCTCAGCGAGCAACTGCGCGTGCACCGGCTTGAAGCCACCGTTACCCCCGACGTAGAGGTTCCACCCGTTCTCCGTCGCGATGATGCCGGCGTCCTTGCCGCGCGCCTCGGCGCACTCGCGCGCGCACCCGGAGACACCCATCTTGAGCTTGTGCGGGCTGCGCAGCCCCTTGTACCGGGTCTCGAGGTCGATCGCGAGACGGACGGAGTCGCGCACGCCGAAGCGGCACCAGGTCTGCCCGACGCACGACTTCACCGCACGCAAGCTCTTGCCGTATGCCTGGCCGCATTCGAAGCCCGCGTCGAGCAACTCGCGCCAGATGGCGGGGAGCTGGTCGATGCGGGCACCGAACATGTCGATGCGCTGGGCGCCGGTGATCTTCGTGTAGAGGCCGTACTTCTCGGCGATCTGCCCGATCGCGACGAGACCCGACGGCGTCACCTCACCACCCGGGATGCGCGGCACGACCGAGTACGTACCGTCCTTCTGCATGTTGGCGAGGACGTGATCGTTCGTGTCCTGCATCGTCGCCTGCTGACCGTCGAGCACGTGGCCGTTCTCGAGACTGGCGAGGATGTTGGCGATCGTCGGCTTGCACACGTCACAGCCACGCCCGGCGCCGAAACGCTCGATGACGTCGTCGAAGGACGTGAGCCTCGCGACCTTGATCGCGTTGAACAGCTGGCTTCGTGACAACGGCATGTGCTCGCACAACGACCTGTCGACCTCGATACCGGCCTTCGCCTGCTCGACCTCGACGAGCTTGATGACGAGCGGCAGGCATGATCCGCACGAGGTCCCTGCCTTGGTGCAGGTCTTGATGTCCGAGACCGTCGTGGCACCGTCCGCGAACGCCGCACGGATCTGGCCCGCACTCACGTTGTTGCACGAGCAGACGCCCGCGTCGTCGGGCAGTTCGAGGTTGATCTCGGCCTTCGCGCCGCGTTCGTCCTCGGGGATGACGAAGGCGCTCGGCGCTGCGAGGTCGTGGCCGACCATCGCCCGCAGGCTCGGGAACGCGCTCGCATCACCGACGAGCACTCCGCCGAGGAGGGTGTGTCCGTCATCGGCGACGACGAGCTTGCGGTACCAGCCGGTCATGGCATCCGAGTAGACGACCTCGCGCGCGCCGGGCGTCGCGGCGAACGCGTCGCCGAAGCTCGCGACGTCGACGCCCATGAGCTTGAGCTTCGTCGAGGAATCGGCGCCGTCGAAGTCCGGCGCTTCGCCGAGCAGATGCGCAGCGGCGATCTCGGCCATCGTGTACCCGGGTGCGACGAGGCCCCACACCTCCCCCTGGATGCACGCGACCTCACCGATCGCGTGGATGGCCGGGTCCGTCGTGGCGCAGTGGGTGTCGACGAGGACGCCGCCGCGAGGCCCGAGCTCGAGGCCCGCGGCACGCGCGAGTTCGTCGCGAGGACGGATGCCCGTGGCGAAGACGACGACGTCCACGTCGTCCCGCTCGCCACTCGCGTAGTCCATCGAGGCGACGCGACCGTCGTCGCCCGCGTTGATGCGTGCCGTGGCGGTCGAGGTGCGCACGTGCACGCCGGTGCCTTCGATGATGCGCTTGAGATCCTCGCCGCCTCCCGCGTCGACCTGCATGGGCATGAGGCGGTCAGCGAACTCGACGACCGTCGTATCCGCTCCCATCGCCTGCAGCGCGCCACCGGCCTCGAGGCCGAGCAGACCACCTCCGATGACGGCGCCGCGCACCTGCCGCTCGGGGTGGCGTCCGGCCGTGTCCGAGACGTAGCGCCGAAGCGCCTCGACATCGTCGAGGGTGCGGTAGACGAAACAACCCGTGACGTCGCGCCCCTCGATGGGCGGCACTGCGGCGTGCGAGCCCGTTGCCAGGATGAGGGCGTCGTAGGAGATGTGCTCGCCGCCCTCCGTCTCGACGGCTCGCGCGTCTCGGTCGATGCCGGTGACGAGCGTGCCCGTGCGCAACGTCACCCGTTCGTCGTCCCAGACACTCTCGTCGAGCAGCAGATCTGACGCGGTGGAGCCCGAGAAGAAGCTCGTCAGATGCACCCGGTCGTACGGCGCGAACGGCTCGTCACCGATGACCGTTAGCGAGACGCGGCGCGCGTCGTCCTTCGCGAGGAGCGTCTCGGCGAACTTGTGGGCCACCATCCCCGCGCCGATGACGACGACGTGGGTGGGTCTGTCTTGGCGCATGCTTCCTCCGGAACGGGTCGTGTCATCCCACCGTACGAGCGCACCGGGACGTCGGCGAAGGGGCCATGGTCCCGATTCACCGGGTGTTCACCTGCAGCGGTGTCCAGCTCCGTGGCGACGGGCGCGCACCCCTGAGGCACAGACGAACGAGCCGCCACCGGTGACGGTGACGGCTCGTTCGCGCACAGCCAAGAGGCGCGGCGTGACAGACGCTCAGGCGAGGCCGAGATCTTCCATCGAGAAGGCGCTGACGTAGGTGAGGCCCTCGGCCTCGATCTTCTCCTGCGCACCGGTGGCACGGTCGGCGATGGTCGCGACGCCGACGACCTCGGCGCCCTCCTCACGGCACGCGGCGACGGCTTCCAACGGCGAGGCACCCGTCGTCGTCGTGTCCTCGACGACGAGCACGCGACGACCCTTGATCGAGGGGCCCTCGATGCGCTGCTGCAGGCCGTGCGCCTTGCCGGCCTTGCGGACGACGAACGCGTCGACCTGCTCCCCCGCAGCAGCCGCAGCGTGCAGCATCGACGTCGCGACGGGGTCAGCACCAAGCGTCAGACCGCCGACGGCGACGTAGTCGAAGTCCCTCGTCAGATCGCGCATGACGCGTCCGACGAGCGGCGCAGACTCGCCGGAGAGAGAGATGCGACGCAGATCGACGTAGTAGTCGGCCTCCTTGCCGCTGCTCAACGTCACCTTGCCGTGCACGATGGCGTTGTCCTTGATGAGTTGCAGGAGGCGGGCGCGGTCTTCGGCGATGTTCGTCATGCCGTCCATTCTATTTGGCGGGGGTTCCTCAGTCGCGCGGCCGATGACGGTTGCTCAAAGCGCCCGCGCGCACGATGGAGCGCGGCACGTGGCGCAGCAACTGCGTCGCGACCTTGTACTGCTTCCCCGGCACCGAGATGACGCGGCCGGCGTCGACGTCGGCGAGGCAGTCGCGCACGAGGCGGTCGGCGTCGAGCCAGAGTCGCTTGCCGATGGCCGAGGTCTTGTCGACGTCGATGTCGGCGCTCGCGTGGAAGTCGGTGTGGGTGAAACCTGGGCACAGCGCGGTCACCGTGACGCCCGTGCCCGCGAGCTGGCCGGCGAGCGACTCGCTGAACACGGTGACATACGACTTCGCCGCCGAGTAGGTGCCGCTCGCCATGAACCCCGCGACCGACGAGACGTTGATGATCGCGCCCCGCCCCCGCTCACGCATCGCGCGGCCTGCGGCGTGGCTGAGCACGACGACGGCCTTGACCATGACGTCAACGGAGGCGATCTCCTTCTCGACGTCGGTGTCGAGGAACGCCGTCTTGAGCCCGAAGCCGGCGTTGTTGACGAGCACCTCGATGGGGTCGCTCGCCTGCGCGACACGCTCGGCGACGCGCTTGAGATCGTCAGCGTTGGCGAGGTCGGCCGCGAGGACCTCGGCGTGCACGCGGTAGCGCTTCTCGAGGTGTGCCTTGAGCTCCTCGAGCCGGTCGGCGCGCCGCGCGACCAGGACGACGTTGTCGCCGCGCGCCGCCAGCTGCTCGCAGAACTCCTTGCCGATGCCGGCGCTCGCGCCGGTGACCAGTGCCCATTTCGTCATGCTCACCACTGTGCCACTCGTCGCCGACAACCGCAGGATCCCGCTGGTTTCGAGGGTTGTCGCAGGGCCCGTCTAGGGTTGAGGCATGCGAATCGCCACGTGGAACGTCAACTCCATCCGCACCCGCGTCGACCGCGTCATCGCCTTCCTCGAACGTGGTGACGTCGACGTGCTCGCCATGCAGGAGACGAAGTGCAAGGACGAGCAGTTCCCCATGGCCCGCTTCGAGGAAGCCGGGTACGAGGTCGCCCATCACGGGCTGAACCAGTGGAACGGTGTCGCGATCGCCTCGCGCGTCGGCCTCGAGGACGTGCAGATCGGCTTCGAGGACATGCCCGGCTTCGGCGACCCCATCGCGGCGGAGGCCCGCGCCATCGCCGCCACGTGCGACGGGGTGCGCATGTGGTCGCTCTACGTGCCGAACGGTCGCGAGATCGGCCACCCGCACTACGAGTACAAGCTCGACTGGCTCGCCGCGCTGCGCGCCGACGGCGAGAAGTGGCTCACCGAGAACCCCGAGGCGCAGATCGCGCTGACGGGTGACTGGAACATCGCGCCGAGAGACGAAGACGTCTGGGATCCGGCGTTCTTCGAGGGCAAGACGCACGTGACGCAACCCGAGCGTGACGCGTTCCAGGCGATGATCGACACAGGCTACGCCGACGTGGTGCGCCCGCACACGAACGAGCCGCGCACCTACACGTACTGGGATTACACGCAGCTGCGTTTCCCCAAGAAGCAGGGCATGCGCATCGACTTCGCCCTGTGCTCCCCCGCCCTCGCCGGGCGCGTCCAGGGCGCCGTCATCGACCGCGACGAGCGCAAGGGCAAGGGTGCGAGCGACCACGCGCCCGTCATCGTGCAGCTCGACTGACAGCGTCTTGACTGACGAGTCGGCTGGCAGCGTGACGGCGCACGGTGCGATCAGCCGAGCCCAGCTGCGTCAGTCCGTGTCGTTCGAGTCAGTCCTGCGTGACGCAACCGGCACTGACTGACGCAGTGGCGGCGCGAGCAGCGCCATCACGCGCCGTCGGCTGTGTCGGTGCGCGATGGCGGCGGTCGGCCCCGTTAGGTTGGTGCGGTGAGCACTGTGGCAGAGGTGGACGTCGTCGTCGTCGGCACCGGTTTCTCCGGGATCGGCATGGCCGTGGCGCTGCAGGACGCCGGCCGCAGCTTCGTCATCCTCGAGAAGGCCGACGAGATCGGTGGCACGTGGCGTGACAACCGTTATCCCGGTGTTGCCTGCGATGTGCCGAGCCACCTGTACTCGTTCAGCTTCGAGCTCAACCCGTACTGGTCGCACACCTATTCGCGCGGTGACGTCATCCAGGACTATCTGCTCGCCGTCGTCGAGAAGTACGAGCTGCGCGAGCACATCCGCTTCGACACGGCGCTGCACGCCGCCGACTTCGACGAGTCGAGCGGCGTGTGGACGATCGCGACGCACTCCTCGGACGGTTCGACGCACACCGTCACCGCCCGCGCACTCGTGCTCGGCGTCGGTGCGCTGCACCTGCCGCACATCCCCCTCATCGACGGGCTGCACACGTTCGCCGGCGAACTCATCCACACCGCAGCCTGGCCTCGCGACAGTTCGATGTTCGGCCGCCGCGTCGGCATCATCGGCACGGGCGCCTCGGCTGTACAGTGCATCCCGGCGCTCGCCGAGGACGCCGAGCACCTCACCGTCTTCCAGCGCAGCGCACCGTGGATCATGCCGCAGCGCAACAGCGAGTACTCCGACGCGACGATCGACCGCTTCCGGCGTCACCCCGCGCTCATGCGGGCCCATCGGGCTGCACTGCGCCGACGCAACGACCTGCCTGCCGTCGCGTTCGACAGCCAGCCGCGGCTGCTCGAACTCGCCTCCCGCGAGGCCCGACGGCACCTGGCCAACCAGATCAAGGATCCGCAGCTGCGCGAGAAGCTGACCCCCACCTACACGATGGGGTGCAAGCGCGTCCTGCTGTCCGACACGTACTACCCTGCCCTCGCGCGCGCCGACGTCGACGTCGTGACCGACGACGTCGTGGGCGTGACGCCCGACGGCGTCGTCACCGCCGACGGAACCCTGCACGAGGTTGACGCCCTCGTGCTGGCCACCGGCTTCGACCCCCGCGGCTCGTACGCCCACCTCGACATCACCGGGCGTGACGGCCGCTCGTTCGCCGAGGAATGGCAGAACGGTGTCGAGTCCTATCTCGGCGTGACGATGGCCGACTTCCCCAACCTCTTCATGCTGCTGGGGCCCAACACGGGCCTGGGGCACACGAGCGTCGTGCTCATGATCGAAGCGCAGATCGCCCACGTCATGACGCTGCTCGACGAACGCGATCGCCGAGGCGCCCACGCCGTCGAGGTGCGCCCCGAACTCGTGCCCGCCTTCACGCGTGAGATGCGCGAACGCAGCGGTCGCTCGGTGTGGACGCAGGGCGGCTGCACCTCCTGGTACCTCGATGACGACGGCGAGAACCGCACCCTGTGGCCCGGCGGGGTCGGCGAATACGAACGGCGCCTCACCGAGCCGTCGGCCGTCGACTTCCTCTTCACCTGAGCACACCGGCGAGCCGGCCGGAGTCGTTCGCCTTACCTGCGCTCCCGCGCCTTGTCATGCGCGAACGAGAGCCCGGCTACCGTCGCCCGATGCCGGCGAGTTGCGCCTGACGATGGCGCTCCCGATGAGTCATCCGCTCGAGGACGAGTTGCTCAGGCGTCCGACGGTTCTTGGCCTGCTGGAACGAGACGGCGTAGATGAGCGGGCCCACGACGGGCAGGACGCCGACGAGCAGGGCCCAGCGGTACATGGCGTCCTCGGTGTCGGCGACGAGACTCGGCCACTTCTTGAGGCTGCGGGTCGCCACGATGGCACCGGTGAGCCACAGCGCCGGGGCGACGACGAAGAGCAGGACGGCGACGACGACGAACCAGTGGATGAACGTCGCGAGCGCCTCCGCGTTGGGATCGTCCGCGACCGCGAGCACACCGTGAGTTGCGAAGATAGTCATGCGTCGACGGTAGGCATGTCACGGGGTGTGCCGTCGGCGCCGGCCGCAAACCCTGTGGACGAGGGTGCAGGACGGCCGCGGAAGGCCGCGCAGCCGTCATCGTCCACAGCCGTCGGCGCCCCTGCGTCACCCCACGGGGTTGCCGGGGCGCCCCCGGCGCGGCTCAGCCAACCACGTCGCCGGGTTCGATCTGCTCCCCCGGCTTCACGACACCGCGCACGGTGGCACCCGCGCCGATGACGGCGATGTCCGCGTCCCGCGCCTTGGTGGCCGCGGGGGCTGCCCCCACGCGCGCATCCCGGCGCACCGCGACGTCGACGTCGACGATTGCGGTGCGCACCTCGGCACCCTTCTCGATGACCGTGCCGTCGAGCACCACCGCATCCTCGACGACGGCCCCCGCGCGCACGATCACGCCGGGCCCGAGCACCGAGCGGCGCACGGTGCCGGCGATGTCGCACCCTGGCGACAGGTAGGACGCGTCGACGACGGCCCCTTCGCGCACGCGCGCCGCGCACTTGTTCGTCGCGAGGGTGCGCATCGGCCACGCCTCGTCGTCGAAGATCGGCACGTCACCACGCACGAGGTCGCGGTGAGCGCGCAGGTAGGTCTCGGGCCGGCCCATGTCCATCCAGTACCCCTCGAGGGCATGGGTGCGCACACGTCCACGCGCGACAAGCGTCGGGATGAGGTGTTCGGCGAAGTCGCCGAGACCGGTGTCGTCCTCGTCGTCGGCTTCAGGGCGCGTCGCCTTCTCGGCTTCGTCGAGGGCGTCGAGCAGCGCTGCCGTGCGGTAGATGAAGACCTCCGCGGAGATCGTTCCGTGGGCCGGGTCCTCGGGCTTCTCGTCGATGCGGGTTACCTTGCCGGTGGCGTCGCTCGTCACGACAGCCTTGTTCGACGCCTCCGTCACGGGCACCTCGGTGGTGACGATGGTGAGGTCGGCGCCCTTGGCGAGGTGAGCGGCGACGACGTCCCGCAGGTCGAGCGTGAACACCTGATCGGCGCTCAGCACGACGGTCACGTCAGCGTTCTCGTCGGCGATCTGATGACGGATGCGGTACAGGTCGTCCGCGTTGCCGGTGGCGAACCCACCCGTGCGCGCGGCGTCGATCTCCTCGGGCACGATGCGGCGGAAACCGCCGTCGTTGCGGTCCAGATCCCAGGGGCGTCCGTGCTGCAGGTGCTTGTCGAGCGTGCCCGCGCGGTACTGCACGGAAACCCAGACGCTGGAGATGCCCGAGTTGACGAGGTTCGACATGGCGATGTCGACGAGCTGGTGCGTGCCGCCGAACGGCAGCGCCGGTTTCGCGCGGTGCGTGGTGAGCACACCCATCCGTGAGCCCTTACCTCCGGCCTGGACGATGGCGAGCACGCGCGGAGCGTCGGTCAGGGGCATGTGAGCGGCCATGCCGCCATCCTGCCAAGGCGACCTCCCCGCGTCGAGCCGGCGTCGCATCCTGTGTTCATGACCGCCCCGCCGCACACCCCGCACCGGGCACCTCGCGTCTCACGCGGGAAACTCATGCCTCCCGTCGTGGGGCGTCAGCGCTCAGCGCCTCGAGGGTGCCGGTGCCGTCATCAGCCGCGCCGGTGAAGCCGAGCTGACGCCATGCCTCATACGCGACGACGGCGACCGCGTTGCCGAGGTTGAGGCTGCGGTTGTCGGGGCGCATGGGGATGCGCAGTCGCTCGTCAGCGCTGAACGTCGCGAGGAGATAGTCAGGCAATCCTGTTGCCTCGCAACCGAAGACGAGGACGTCGTCGTCACGGTAGTCGACGGCGTCGTACCGTCGCCGGGCACGCGCCGTCAGCGCGAGCCACCGCCCGGGGCAAGCGGCGCGGGCCGCGTCGACGTCCGCGTGCACGTGGACGTCGGCCAACTCGTGGTAGTCGAGCCCGCCGCGGCGCAGCAGGCGGGCGTCCATCGAGAAACCGAGCGGTTCGACGAGGTGCAGGCTCGCGCCGACGTTCGCGGCGAGGCGGATGATGTTGCCGGTGTTGGGCGCGATCTGCGGCGCGACGAGGACGATCTGCACGCCCGCGAACCTACCAGCGTCACGTCATGTACTGCGGCGCCTCTTCGCGCAGGTCGATCTTGCGGATCTTGCCCGTCACCGTCATCGGAAATTCATCCATGACGCGCACGTAGCGCGGCACCTTGTAGTGGGCGAGCTTGCCGTCGCAGTAGGCGCGCAGCGATTCGACCGTCAGCGGCTCCGCGCCGTCGACCATCCGGACGCATGCCATGAGTTCCTCGCCGTACTTCTCGTCGGGCACGCCGATGACCTGTGCGTCGACGATGTCGGGGTGGTTGTAGAGGACTCCTCGATTTCTCGCGGGTAGATGTTCTCGCCGCCGCGGATGACCATGTCCTTGATGCGCCCCGTGATCGCGACGTACCCGTCGTCGTCCATGGCGGCGATGTCGCCTGTGTGCATCCAGCCGTCGACGATGGCTTCGGCGCTCTTGTCGCCCTGGTTCCAATAGCCGAGCATGACCGAGTACCCCTTGGTGCACAGCTCACCCGGCTCGCCGCGCTTGACGGGCTCGTACGTGACGGGGTCGACGACCATGACCTCGAGGTGCGGGCCGACGCGCCCGACCGTCTGCGTGCGCTGCTCGACGGTGTCGTTCTTGCGTGTCTGCAACGACACGGGCGAGGTCTCCGTCATGCCGTAGCAGATGGAGACCTCCTCCATATGCATGCGCTCCATGACCTGACGCATGGTGTGCTCGGGGCATGGCGAGCCGGCCATGATGCCGGTGCGCAGGCTCGTCAGGTCGTAGCGGTCGAAGTCGGGCAGCGCGAGTTCGGCGATGAACATGGTCGGCACGCCGTAGAGGCTCGTACACCGTTCGTCTACCACGGTCTGCAGGGTGAGGGCGGCGTCGAAGCCGGGCGCGGGGATGACCATCGTCGCGCCGTGCGAGGTGCAGGCGAGGTTGCCCATGACCATGCCGAAGCAGTGGTAGAACGGCACGGGGATGCAGACGCGGTCCTCGGCTGTGTACGAACAGAGTTCGCCGACGAAGAAGCCGTTGTTGAGGATGTTTCGGTGACTCAGCGTCGCGCCCTTGGGGAAGCCGGTCGTGCCGCTCGTGTACTGGATGTTGATGGCGTCGGTGTTCTTCAACGTCTTCTGGACGGCGGCGAGGCGCTCGCGTCCGCCCTCCGCGGCGAGAGCCTTCGCGCCCGCGTCGGCGAGGTCGCTCCACGACGTCTCGCCGATGAGAACGACGCGCGCGAGGTCGGGGCACTCGCCGCGCACCTGCTCGATCATGCGCGCGTAGTTGCTCGTCTTGAACTTCGGGGCGGCGATCAGTGTCGTGATGCCGGCCTGGCCCAGCACGTACTTGAGTTCGTGGCTGCGGTAGGCGGGGTTGATGTTGACGAGGATGGCGCCGATCTTGGCCGTCGCGTACTGGGTGAGCGTCCACTCGGGGCAGTTGGGCGCCCAGATGCCGACGCGGTCGCCCGTCGCGACGCCGGCGTCGAGCAGGGCCAGGGCAAGTGCGTCGACGTCGTGGAGGAACTGCGTGTACGTCCAGCGACGGCCGCTCACCACGTCGACGAGCGCCTCACGATCGGGATGTGCAGCGACGGTCGCGTCGAGGTTGTCGCCGATCGTCTGCTCGATCAGAGGCGATTCGGGCGCCCCACGCGTGTGGCTGAGCGTCGGGTCGAGGTCGTTCTCGAGGGTGTCGGTGGCGGACATCGGCTCTCCTCCGGTCGCGTCATCCGTGACTCGCATCACAGGATTTTAGTGAACCACATCACACCGTCTCGGTTAATGGTTCTTAACTGAATTTCTCGACGGGCGGAACGACCCGGCTTCACCCAGCAGGGCGCAGCGCCGCGAGCGCCATCGCGCGCAGGACGGCTCGGGTGCGTTCGCGGTGAGCTTCGACCGCGGTCTTCGTCCTGCCGGTCGAGTGCGGCGTCGAGTTGAGCGCGCCGAAGCCGGCGTGGGCCTTGATGCGGGCCTCGTCGTCGCTGAGAGAGGGGTCGACGTCGCGCAGCACACCGACCCAGATCTCGACATATTGGCGCTGCAGCTGCCGCACGTCGCGACGAGCGGCTGCGTCGAGGCTTGCGAGATCGCGGCCCTGCACGCGGATGAGCGCCGGCTTGGTCAGGGAGAAGTCGATGTGGAAGTCGACGAGGTTCTCGAGCGCCTCGTCAGCCGTGGCGGCGTCAGCGACGACGCGCGAACCGTTCTCGAGGAGATACCGGCTGATGCCGACGAGCAGTTCGGCGAGCACCGCTTCCTTGTTCGCGAAGTGGCGGTAGACGGCGGGGCCGCTGATGCCGACCGCGCTGCCCAGGTCTTCGAGACGCACCCCCGCGAGCCCACGCTCGGCGATGAGGCCCGCAGCGGCATCGAGGATCTGCTGACGCCGGGCAGCCTTGCTGCGCTCCCGGGCCGTCAGCTCCGCGCCTGCCGCGACGTCGAGCGCCATGCGAACCCCCGTGGGCGAGAGACAGATACCAACGATTGAGTTAATCACAATGAACTGAGTGTGGTTGACCTCGACGGACTCCTCATGGCGCACCAACGCAGGCAGTCACCCAAAGAAGTCACCTCGCGAACCCCCGCGAAAGATACGAAACCCTCCATCTTGGCCGCATGCGCAATCTGAAGATTTGCTCCGTGGCGGCTGCCCTCGCCCTGTGCGGCTGTTCGTCAGAGGTCAAGAACACGAACGACGCCCCTGGCAGCAACACCCCCGCCTCGTCGGCCTCGTCAGCCGCCGGGGAAGGCACGACACCTCAGACATCCAGCTCAGCGACCTCTACGTCATCTGACGAAGTCAACAGCAAGACCAAGCCCTTCGGATCCACGTTCACGTGGGACGACGGCGTCGCGATCACCATCTCGAAGCCTCAGCCCTTTCAACCGTCTCCCTACGCAGCCTCTGACACCAAGTTCAAGAAGTTCGTCATCGTCGATGTCACGTTGAAGAACGGATCTAAAGAGCCCTACAACGCCATGACGCTCACGACCACAGCCACGAGCGGAGATAAGCAATCCGACGGGGCCTTCGACACCGAGAAGGGCGTTGATCTGCCCACCGCTGACATTCTCCCCGGCAAGACGCTCACTTGGAAGCAGGCCTACGGTGTCGACGCCACGGGCGACCTCGTCATCGCGGTTGAAAACGGCTTTGGCAACGCAAAGGGCTATTACAAATAGGACAGCGCCCCGACGGGGTTGGACAAGATCACTGCGGCGGCGCTGATCATCACGGTACAGCCGCCTCTCATACGGAACTACTGCGGCGCCCCGTGAACTCGGAAGGGGACGGAGGGCCTCAGCGTCCGTTATCCCGGTTCATCCTTAAGCCACCACATCGGCGCAAGCCCCGGACATGAGAGGTCCCTGCCGTGCGTGACGAGTTGGACACAAGCATGACCAGCGAGACTTAAGCCAGGGAACTCAGCCTAAGGTCGATCTATGAACAAGACCAGCCTCCTCGCCCTGACCGCGGTCCTCGCCCTCGCCGGTTGCTCGAGCAACGACACCGACAAGGCCGAGGACGCCGCAACCAGTGCTGCGTCGCAGGCCACGAGCGCGGTGGCGAGCGCAGGCTCCGCAGCATCGAGCGCAGCCGGCGATGCCAGCTCCAAGGCCGTCGGGGCACAGGCCGAGCCGTTCACCATGCCCGACGAGACCGGCAAGACCTTGCAAGCCGCGCAGGACGACGTGCAGCGGGTCTCCGGCAACCCGCTCTACGTCTCGCACTCGGACGACGCGCTCGGCACGAGCCGCCCCCAACTGCTCGACAAGCACTGGAAGGTCTGCTCACAGACCCCTGCGGCCGGAACCGAGGTCAAGGACGGCGTCGACGTGCGGTTCAAGACCGTCAAGCTCGACGAAACCTGCCCCTGACGTAGCGTCGCCGACGCCACACGTTGTCGCGCCTCAGGGGCCTCGCGACGCTCCCTCACACGCGACGCTGGGCGCCGCATGGGCCGACCACCCTCATTGGCTCCGCTCAGACGCCACGACGGGGTGCGCCGGCCGCCACCCCAGGCGCGCGAACGGCTCAGGGTAGGTGATGACGCCGCGCGGTCCGGCGTGTGCCTGGCTTTCAGCGTCACCGTCGCGCCCCCAGCCGTCCGCGAGAGGACGCGCCTGGAAGAACTCACCCCATGACGGGTCTGCGCTGATGCCGAGATCCGCAGCCGGCACGAAACCCAAACGCGCGTGATAGCCCGGCCCACCCAGCAGGACGATGACGCTCGCGCCCGCCTGGCGAGCAGCGCCCAGAGTCGCCCCCATCAACCGTGACCCGATGCCCTGCCCCTGCCTCGACGGCTCGACCGACAACGGCCCCAGCCCGAGCGTCGGCGCCCCGTCGAGGTCACCCCCGGTCGCCATCACGTGCCCGACGATTCTGTCCCCATCGAGTGCGACGAACGCGAACCTCGGGTCGTACGAAGCCGATTCGCGAAGCCAGCCTACGAGCGTCGCCTCACCGGGAGCCCGACGCACCGGCGACGGCATCGACGCCGACGCCAGACTCGACGCCTGCGCCGCGCTCTGGTCGGACGACCCGCAGGCCGCACCCCCGAGCGTCACGACGAGCGTCGCTCCCGCTCCCACAGCCGCCCGTCGCCACGACTGAGCATGATTCGTGAATTCATCCCTGCGAGTCATCAGATCCCCCTGGTCCCCCGCGGCCGTCGCAGCCTCGACGGCCGCCGCCAACCGGCCGCGCACATGCGCACCTCACTCACCAGGACGCTCGCCTCGCCGACTCGTAAAGCCCTTGGCACGAATGCGACACGGACGGTTGACGACGCCAGCCGCCACAAGCGGCCCACCGCCCACCGCTCACTGCGACGACTCCCGCCACGTGCTCGGGCGAGGACACCCGGGCAGACCTCCCCGCTCACCACACTTGAGTTAATTGTGATTAACTGAATGCGCGAGTGGCGCAGGTCACGTGATCGCTCGCACCGACCCGTCCCACCGACGTCACGGGGTGAGCGAACGCATGGCCTTCGACCAAGCCGCCAACCGAGCCGAGCATCTGCGCCTGCTCGACGATCTGAACGACAAGCTGGCCCGCGCTGCGAAGGGTGGCAGCGACAAGTCGCGCGAGCGCCACGTCGCCCGCGGCAAGCTGTTGCCGCGCGACCGCGTCGAGACGCTGCTCGATCCGGGCAGCCCGTTCATCGAGCTCGCGCCCCTCGCCGCCGACGGCATGTACGACGACGAGTGCCCCGGCGCCGGCGTCATCGGCGGTATCGGCCGCGTCGAGGGTCGCGAGTGCGTCATCGTCGCGAACGACGCGACCGTCAAGGGCGGCACGTACTACCCGATGACGGTGAAGAAGCACCTGCGCGCGCAGGAGATCGCGCGCGAGAACAACCTGCCGTGCATCTACCTCGTCGACTCCGGCGGAGCGTTCCTGCCCAAGCAGGACGACGTGTTCCCCGACCGCGACCACTTCGGCCGCATCTTCTACAACCAGGCGACGCTGTCGGCGAAGGGCATTCCACAGATCGCCGCCGTCATGGGTTCGTGCACCGCCGGCGGCGCCTACGTGCCCGCGATGAGCGACGAGACCGTCATCGTGCGCGAGCAGGGCACGATCTTCCTTGGCGGCCCGCCGCTGGTGAAGGCTGCGACGGGCGAGGTCGTCACGGCCGAGGATCTCGGTGGCGGCGACCTGCACTCGAAGGTCTCAGGCGTCACCGACCACCTCGCCGATGACGACCACGACGCGCTCATGACGGTGCGCAGCATCGTCAGCACGCTCGGGCCGAAGCCCGAAACCCCTTGGCGCACCGTGGAACCGCGCGACGCCGTGCATGATCAGGAACGCCTCTACGACGTCGTCCCCGTCGACCTGCGCACACCGTACGACGTGCACGATGTCATCGAGACGATCGTCGACGCCGGCGAGTTCCACGAGTTCAAGGCCGAGTACGGCAAGACGCTCGTCACCGGGTTCGCGCACATCCACGGCCACCCCGTCGCGATCATCGCGAACAACGGCGTGCTGTTCGGCGAATCCGCGCAGAAGGGCGCGCACTTCATCGAGCTTGCCGACAAGCGCAAGACGCCGCTGCTGTTCCTGCAGAACATCACCGGTTTCATGGTGGGCCGCGAGTACGAGGCCGGGGGCATCGCCAAGCACGGCGCGAAGATGGTGACGGCCGTCGCCTGCGCGCGCGTACCGAAGTTCACCGTCGTCATCGGCGGCAGCTACGGTGCCGGCAACTACTCGATGTGCGGGCGCGCCTACTCGCCGCGATTCCTGTGGATGTGGCCCAACGCGCGCATCAGCGTCATGGGCGGTGAACAGGCCGCGAGCGTGCTCGCGACGGTGCGCGGCGACCAGCTCGAAGCCGCCGGCACCCCGTGGAGCGACGACGACGCCGAGACGTTCAAGGCCCCGATCCGCGAGCAGTACGAGACGCAGGGCAACCCCTACTACTCGACCGCCCGCCTCTGGGACGACGGCGTCATCGACCCCGCCTCCACCCGCGACCTCGTCGGACTCGCCCTCGAGGCCTGCTCCGGCACCGACCTGCCCGACGTCAGCTACGGCGTCTTCCGGATGTGAGTGAGATGACCTCGAACACGACCTCCGCCCCCGACACGAACGTCGAGAAGCGCGACATCGCAACGGTTCTCATCGCCAACCGCGGCGAGATCGCCGTCCGCGTCATGCGCACGCTGCGCCGCATGGGCATCCGCAGCGTCGCCGTCTACACCGACGCCGACGCGAGCGCGCTGCACGTGCGCGAAGCCGACGTCGCCATCAACCTGGACCGTCTCGACGTTGCGCGCGGTGACGCCAGCGCCCCGGTTCGCACGAACTACCTCAGCATCCCCGCCGTCATCGAGGCGTGCCGCATCAGTGGCGCCGACGGCGTGCACCCGGGCTACGGGTTCCTGTCGGAGAACACCGCGTTCGCGGCTGCGTGCGAGGAGGCGGGCATCGCCTTCCTCGGCCCCGGCAGCCGCGCCATCGAGACGATGGGCGACAAGATCACGGCGAAGACAGCCGTCAGCGCGTTCGACGTGCCCGTCGTGCCCGGCCTCGCCCGATCCGGCCTGAGTGACGACGAGCTCGTCGCGGCCGCGAGCGAGGTCGGTTTCCCCGTCCTCATCAAGCCGAGCGCCGGCGGCGGCGGCAAGGGCATGCACGTCGTCGAGCGTGCCGAGGACATGGCCGACGCCGTCGCGCGCGCCCGTCGGGAGGCCGCCTCGAGCTTCGGCGACGACACGCTGTTCCTCGAACGGTTCGTGCTGCGCCCGCGGCACATCGAGGTGCAGGTCATCGCGGACAAGCACGGCAACGTCGTGCATCTCGGCGAGCGCGAGTGCTCGCTGCAGCGCCGTCACCAGAAGGTCATCGAAGAGGCACCGTCACCGCTGCTCGACGACGCCACGCGTGCACGAATCGGCGAAGCGGCCTGCAACACAGCACGATCCGTCGACTACGTCGGTGCGGGGACGGTCGAGTTCATCGTCAGCGCCGACGCGCCCGACGAGTTCTTCTTCATGGAGATGAACACGCGCCTACAGGTCGAGCACCCCGTCACCGAACTCGTCACCGGCCTCGACCTCGTCGAGTGGCAGGTGCGCGTGGCCGCCGGTGAGCCGCTCGGGTTCACGCAGGACGACGTGACGCTGACGGGCCACGCCATCGAGGCGCGCGTGTACGCCGAGGACCCGGCGCGCGGCTTCCTACCCACCGGCGGCGAGGTCATCTCGCTGTCCGAGCCGACGGGCGCCGGGGTGCGCGTCGACTCGGGGTTGCGCGTCGGCACGATCGTCGGCAGCAACTTCGACCCGATGCTGAGCAAGGTCATCGCCTACGGCCCCGACCGCGCGTCCGCCCTGCGAGGCCTCGACGCGGCGCTGGCGAAGACGCACATCGGCGGCGTCGTGACCAACATCGATTTCTGCCGCTTCCTGCTCGCCGACCCCGACGTCATCGCCGGGCGCCTCGACACCGGCCTGCTCGACGCGCGCGTCGCCGACTACGTCGCCACCCCCGCGCCCGACGGCGTGCTCGTCGCCGCAGCGTCGGCCTCGTTGGGGCTCGCCGGCGGTGGCGACCTGTGGGCCGGGCGAGACGGATGGCGCACCGGCCACAACAGCCCGCGGCGCGCCCGCTTCGCCGTCACCGACCCGAGTGAGGATGCCAGCGGCATCGTCGAGGTCGCCCTCGTGCATCACCGCGACGGTGATGACGTCACGATAAGCCGCGACGTGCCCGCCTCCGTGACGGCGGCCCGCGGCGACGGGGAGACAACGCGGCTCGCCGTCGTCATCGAGGGCGAGGAGACCGACGGCACAACGCGATTCGTCATCGACGCCGATGGCGAACGCCGCACGTACCGAACGGCGATCTCGAGCGACAAGAGCAGTACCCGCACGGTCTGGGTCGACTCACCCGACGGGACGTTCTCGCTCAAGGAGGCACCACACGTCAGCCTGCGCGCGTCGGCTGCGGCCAGCGCGGGTGGTGACATCACGAGCCCGATGCCGGGCGCCGTCATCGCCGTGCAGGTGGCCGATGGTGCCGAGGTGTCGGCGGGCGACGTCGTCGTCATCGTCGAGGCGATGAAGATGGAGCACTCCCTCACCGCACCGATCGACGGCACCGTCGAGATTCTCGCCCCCGCAGGCACTCAGGTGGCCGTCGACGAGGTGCTCGCTCGCATCACACCGCCCGACGCCTCCTGACCCCATCCCTCTGCATCCCACCCCACTCTTTCCGCCTCTTCAGCCCTTCGCCGAGCCCTGACCCCCCGCCGAGCCTTGACCCTCTGCGTGCAAGTGCACCCGGGTTCACTTGCACGCAGAGGGGGTAGACGCCCACACACCCGTAGGAGACCGCCATGACCGACTTCATCGCGCAGGGAAATCTGCCCGACGAGTACGCCGACCTCGCGAAGGGTGTGCGTGACTTCGCGCAGCGTGTAGTCGCGCCTGTGTCGGCGCAGCACGACAAGGACCACACGTTCCCGTACGAGGTCGTCTCCGGCATGGCGGAGATGGGCCTGTTCGGCATCCCATTTCCCGAGGAGTTCGGTGGCATGGGCGGCGACTACTTCGCCCTGTGCCTCGCGCTCGAGGAACTCGCGAAGGTCGACCAGAGCGTCGCCATCACCCTCGAGGCGGGCGTCGGGCTCGGCGCGATGCCGATCTACCGCTTCGGTTCGCAGGAGCAGAAGGAACAGTGGCTACCGATGCTCGCGTCCGGTGAGGCGCTCGGCGGCTTCGGTCTGACGGAGGCCGGCGCCGGTTCTGACGCGTCCGGCACGCGCACGACGGCCAAGGAAGACGGCGACGAGTGGGTCATCAATGGCTCGAAGCAGTTCATCACCAACTCGGGCACCGACATCACGAAGCTGGTGACGGTGACGGCGGTGACGGGCGAGTCGCAGACAGCTGACGGGCGCGTCAAGAAGGAGATCTCGACGATCATCGTGCCGGCGAACACGCCGGGTTTCACGGCTGAGCCCGCCTACGACAAGGTCGGTTGGAATGCCTCCGACACGCATCCGCTGTCGTTCTCGGACGTGCGCGTGCCGAGGGCGAACCTGCTCGGCGAACGCGGTCGCGGGTACGCGAACTTCCTGCGCATCCTCGACGAGGGCCGCATCGCCATCGCGGCCCTGGCGGTCGGTGCGGCGCAGGGATGCGTCGACGAATCGGTGAAGTACGCAAAGGAACGTCAGGCGTTCGGGCACGCGATCGGCGAGTACCAGGCCATTCAGTTCAAGATCGCCCGCATGGAGGCGCGGGCTCACACGGCGCGTTCGGCGTACTACAACGCCGCGGCACTCATGCTCGCCGGCAAGCCGTTCAAGAAGGCCGCGTCGATCGCGAAGATGGTCGCGTCGGAGTCCGCGATGGACAACGCCCGCGACGCCACGCAGATCCACGGCGGCTACGGCTTCATGAACGAGTACGTCGTCTCGCGTCACTACCGCGACTCGAAGATCCTCGAGATCGGCGAGGGCACAACCGAGGTGCAGCTCATGCTCATCGCCCGCGAACTGTCCTTGTGACCCACGATGTTGCCCGGGTTTCGGGGCGCAGGCGCCCCGAAACCCGGGCAACATCGACTCGACGAAAGATCGACTCGACGAAAGATCGACTCGACGAAAGGCCGTCATGCCCCTTCCTGAAACACCCCAAGACGCCTCGAGCGACGACGCCGCTACCGGCCCCGAATCGGGCGAGCGACAGCCCAAGCGCATCACGCAGCGGGGACTGTGGTTCGAGGAGTTCGAGGTCGGCGCGATCTACGAGCACCGCCCCGGACGCACCGTCACCGAGGCCGACAACGTGCTGTTCACGACGTTGACGATGAACACGCAGGCCCTCCACCTCGACGCCGACTACGGAGCGGGGACGGAGTTCGGCGAGCGCCTCGTCAACTCGATGTTCACGCTGTCGACGCTCGTCGGGCTGTCGGTCGCCCAGCTGACGATGGGAACGATCGTCGCGAACCTCGGGTTCAGCGAGATCAGCTTTCCCAAGCCGATGCGCCACGGTGACACGATGTACGCCGAGACGCTGATCGAGGACAAGCGCGAATCGAAGTCGCGCCCCGGCCAGGGCATCGTCACGCTGCGGCACGTCGCGAAGAACCAGCACGGTGACGTCGTCGCCGTCGCGGTGCGTCAGACGCTCGTGAAGTGCGCGCCGTCGGCCTGATGCACACCTGGTGACGGTTGGGGTGGATGGGGACGTTCGGACGTCACCATCCACCCCAACCGTCACCGTCTACCGACCGGAGGAACTCATGGACACAAGCACCTCGTGGACGATGCCGGGGCCGGGCTGGCTCTTCTGCCCGGCGGACCGCCCGGAGCGCTACGCGAAGGCCGCTGCGGCGGCGGACGTCGTCATCCTCGATCTGGAGGACGCCGTGAACCCGGCGGACAAGCCCGCGGCACGTCAGGCCCTCATCGACGCATTCAATTGTGACGGCGCACCGGACGTCGAGACGATCGTCGTGCGCGTCAACGCCGCGACGACGGACGAGTTCGCCGCCGACCTCGTCTGCCTGGAGCAGCTACCCGTCCGTCGCGTCATGCTCGCCAAGACCGAGACGCGCGCCGACGTCGACGCGCTGCCAGACCACGACGTCATCGCCCTCATCGAATCTCCTCTGGGTGCCGTCAACGCCGCCGAGATCGCTGCCGCCCCGAACGTCGCCGGGTTCATGTGGGGCTCCGAGGACCTGACGGCGGGCCTCGGTGGGCGCCGCAGTCGCCTGGCCGACGGGAGTTACCACCCGATCGTTCAGCAGGTGCGCGGCAACGTCCTGCTGGCCGCGAAGGCGCATGGCTGCTTCGCACTCGACTCCGTGTTCATGGACATCGGCAACCTCCTCGCCCTGCGCGCCGAGGCCGATGACGCCGTCGCCATCGGTTTCGACGCGAAGGTCGCCATTCACCCCAAGCAGGTCGCCACGATCCGCGACGCCTACGCCCCGGCCGATGAGCAGATCGACTGGGCCACGCGCCTCATGGACGCGGCGAAGCACGAACGCGGCGTGTTCACGTTCGAGGGACAGATGGTCGACGGGCCGGTGTTCAAGCAGGCCGAGCAGATCCTGCGACGCGCGAACTGACCGCGCTACCGCGAAACGGGCCAGGACCCCGAGCATTGATGATTCGCTCGCCGAACACGGTCGCGGTGGTCGGCGAGCCTGCACTCAACTTTCGACGCGGCGTGAACCGATGACCCGGCGCCCCAGGAAGAAGAACGCCAGCACCGCCGCGACGAGCGCCGCGATTCCTGCGCCGACGAACACGGTGTGCACCTGCACGACGCCCGCGTCACGCACGGTCTGCTCGCTCGTATGAGCGGCCTTCTGCATCTCGACGCTGAACTGGTGCAGGCCGATCGCCGTCAGCAGTGCGAGGCCGACGACCATGCCCATCATGCGGCCGACGACGACGAGTGCCGACGTCACGCCGTGCGCGTCGTCGGGCGAGTCGGCGAGCGCCGCGTCGTTGACGGGCGCGATGGCGAGGCCGATGCCGAGGCCCGCGACGGCGAGCACGAGCGTCGAGATGACGACGCCGCCGAGCGTGTCGCGCCCCCACGTACTCATCGCGAGGATCGCGGCCCCGGCCATGATGAGACCGGGAGCGGCGACGAGGGCCGGCCCCACGCGGCGCAGCAGGAACCCGCCGAGGAACGCCCCGATGGGCACGGCGACGAGAAAGCGCAGCAGGACGAACGCGGCCGCCGTCTGCGAGTCCGTCAGCGTCAGTCGCGCGAGGACCGGGATCTCGACGACGATCGCGACGAGTGCCGTGCCGACGAGGAACGACACCAGTAGCGCGACGGGCACCCGACCCGCCAGGACGCCGCGTTCGATGAGTGGTCGCCGCGCCGTGCGATGACGGATGACGTACCCGACGAGCAGCACCGCCGCCACCGGCAGCAGCACGTATCCGGCGGGGCTGAGCACCTCCTTCGAGGTATCAGCCGCGGCGAACGCCCACACGATGCAGGCGAGCGCGCCCGTCAGCAGCACGGCGCCGGGCAGGTCGACGGCGCGTAGCCGCGGCCACCAGATCCGTGCCGTCAGCGCGATGCCCAGCACGAGGACGCCGAGGCCACGCAATGCGATGGGCGTCGCCATGCGCGAGGTGTAGCCGTCGTACGGGACGAACGGCAGGCCGTAGTCGACGTCGGAGGTCAGTCGCTCCGGCGCCCACAGCGCGAGCAGGACGATGAGCGTGCCGACGAGCAGCGCCAGCCACCCCAACCATCCGACGATGCGCGCCACACGCCCGGGGCCTGACGACGCAGCAGCGACGCGGTGCGCGCCGTCGCCAGCCGCGGATGTCGACGCGCCGCGTCCGCCCACCGGCTCAACGCCATCACCCACTTCGGGGACCTGCGCGCTCGTCCGTCGCCCCAGCACACCGATCGTGACGGCGAGCACGACGGCCGCTGCAGCGTTGACCCAGAAGATCGCGCGCCACGACCACACGGCGAGGATCGCGGCGCCGAGCAGTGGGCCGAGCACCGACCCCACTTCCTGCACCGCCGACACCATCCCGAGCGCCATGCCCCGTCGCCCGCGCGGCAGCAGATCCGCGACGAGGGCCAGCGTCGCGGGCACGAGCCCGCCGCCACCGATGCCCTGGATGACGCGCCCGCCGACGATGACGGGCAGGCCGACGGCGAGCGCCGTCACGACGCTGCCGAGGCCGAACAGCACGAGGCACCACAGCAACACGCGTTGGCGCGAGACGAGGTCGGACAACCGGCCGATGAGCGGCAGCACGGCGATGTAACCGAGCAGGAAGCCCGACACGATCGGCGTCGCCCGTTGCAGTTCGTCGATGCCGAGGCCGACGCCCGCCATCATGTCTTGCAGCGCGAGGACGACGACGTACGTGTCGGCCGCCGTCAGCAGGACGGCGAGTGCCGCCGTCGCGAGCAGCGCCTTCGAACGGGTGGCGATCGCCGGAACGTCGGCGTCGGGCGCGGTGGCAGCGGTGAGCGTCATGGGTCGTCGAGGTCTCTCGCGTCGGGGGTCAGTCGGCGGCCGGGTGCGTCACGAGCAGGGGTGAATCACCGGCAGGCACGGTCACGGCTGCTTGATCTCGACCTTCTGGTCGTACTTGGAGATGTCGATCGTGTACGTCGCGTCGGCCGAGTCGAAGAACGGGCCCGTGATGATCATGGTGCGCACCTCGTCGGAGTCCGTGAGGCCGACCTCGACGGTGTAGTCGCCGCGCGTCTTGCCGAAACCCATCGCCTTCGCGGCGCTCGGGCCGTCGAGCGTGCCCTTGTACGTCGTCACCTTCTCGCCGCCGACGAGCTTCTCGCCCGAACGCTTCATGTCCTTGCTCATGAGCGGCATCGCCGGGATGCCACTCGTCGCGTTGAAAAGCGACGTCGGGGACGGCACACCGAGCGACTTGAGGTTCACCGTCAGGTACTTGGGCGAGAAGCTCGGCTTCACCCAGTTCTTGTCGCCGATGCTGATGATGCCGGCCTTGATCTCGTTGCCCTGCGTGCTCGCCGTCACGTCACCCTTGAACGCGGCGGGCGAGTTGACGACGTCGCCCTCCCCCGCCTTGAGCGCCGGTTCGTCCTTCGGCGCGGCCGAGCACGTCACCTTCGTGTGGTACCCGGACGTCTTGCCGATCTTGTCCTGCGCGGCCTTGAGACGCTTCGTCACGTCCTCGCCGCTGGAGGCGTTCGAATCGGACTTCTTCGCCGACGAGCACGCCGTCAGGGCGACGCTCGCGAGCGCTGCCGTCATGACGCTGCGGCGCGTGGGCATGTGGGAGGTCATGAGCTCACCTGTCCGTCGGGGGTCGTGAGCGGATGCTCACCTGTCGTTGTGACGCAGCCTATGCAATGCAGGTTCCGAAACGGGGCGGTTCACCGTCTCCGGGTGTGTTTGAGTGGGTCGCGTGAACCACGAATTCGCCCGCACCACCGTCACCGCCGCCGACGGCGCGCGCCTCGCCGTCTTCACCGCCGAGCCGGCCGATCTGGCGCCCGACGCGCCGACCGTCGTCATGTCCCACGGCTGGACACTGAGCCACCGCTCGTGGGAACCCGTTGCGCAGCGTCTGCTCGATCGCGGCGGCGTGCGAGTCGTGCTGTGGGATCAGCGCGGGCACGGCGACTCGACGTTCGCCGGTGGCCGCATGCGCCCCGGCGACGAGACCGTGCGCGCGCTCGGCGAGGACCTCGCGAGCGTCGTCGCCGAGACGGCACCGGAGGGATCACCGGTCATCGTCGCGGGTCACTCGATGGGCGGGATGACGGTGATGGCGTTCGCCGGGCTGCACCCGGGGCTCCTGGGTGAGAAGGTCATCGGCGCGGTGCTCGTCTCGACGTCGTCAGGGCAGTTGCGCGGCTTCACCGTCCCCGGCGAGAAGTGGATCGTCAAGGCGCTCAAGCACGTTCCGCTCCGCCCGGGCCGTCTCGTCACCCTCGCCTCACAGCGCCGCGGCGGCTTCGGCATCGACCCGCGCGACGAAGACGTCCGGGCCGCGCGCGACCAGATCGCCGCCACGCGCATCTCGACGAGCGGCGCGTTCTACACCGCGCTCATGGCGCACGACGAACTCGCCGCGCTGGCCGCGCTGAGCAAGGTGCCCGTGCGCATCCTCGTCGGCTCGCGTGATCTGCTGACGCCGAAGCGCCACTCCATCGCTCTCGCCGAGGCCATGCCCGACGCTCACCTCGACATCGTGGACGGCCGGGGCCACATGCTGACGTACGAGGAGCCCGACCTCGTCACCGACGCCATCGGCGACGTCATCACGCAGGCCGGCGCGAACGATCAGGGCTCTGCCGTCACGTCCGCGTGACGCCGGGGCCATCGTGCGCCTGCCGCGGCCACGTCGGCGTCCCGCTCAGGACGCCTGAGCGCGGCGCCCCCGCGAAGGGGACGCCGCGCTCAGTCATGTGCGCGAGGTGGCGGCTCAAGCGTCGCGTCGCGGGACGACGATCATCGGCACGGGCAGCGACGAGAGCATGCGCGTCGCAGCGGAGCCGAGGAAGGTGCGTCGGTTCTGCGCGAGCCGGGACGAGCCGACGCACAGCGCCGTGCGCTCGTCCCAGTCGATCTTCTTGACGGCCTGCTTGAGCGAGCGGCCCTGACCGACGACGGTCGTGACCTCCGCGCGGTCACCGACGCGCTTGGCTGCGTCGGCGAGCACGCGCTCGGCCTCATCGAAGCCGTCGACGTGGAACTGCTTGTCCTGCTTGAGCGAGACGAGCGAGATGAGCTGCAGCGGCAGGCCGACGCGCTTGATCGCGTCTGCGGCCTCGATGGCGACCTGGTGCGCGCCGGGGCGCGGGCCGATGGCGGCGGACAGCGACGAGAGCGAGTCGAACTTCACCTTGCGGTAGTTGCGCGGCGCCATGGCGATCGGGACGGGGCTCGAGTGCAGCAGGCCGCCGACGATGGCGTTCGTCGCGACGGGCTGACCCGCGCCCGAACCGGCACCGATGACGATGGCCTGCGAGCCGAGCTGCTCGGCTGCGGCGAGGATGCCCTGCGTGATCGACTCGCCGTAGACGACGTGCGTCTCGACCTCGACGCCCTCGCCCACCGACTTCGCGGCCGTCTTCAGCCAGCCGGCCGCCTCGCGTCCGACCTCCTGCTCGAAGGTGCGGTCGCCCGCGGTGACGGTGAAACCGTTCGTCTGCTGGAAGACGACGTACACGATGTCGAGCTTCGCCTCGAAGGTGCGCGCGAGCACGGCGCCGAGCTTGAGGGCGTCCTCCGAACGCTTGTCCCCACCCCAGGCCACGAGGTAGCGCGTGCCAGGAGTCGTCACTGCAGGTGTGTTCTCTGTCATACGTCAAATCTACCTGCCCCGATGCCGTGCCATCAGCGCCGCGATACGAATGTGACCGAAACTCGCAAGGGTGGACGAAAATCGCAGAAGGGGACGGGAACCGCAGAGGGGACGCGCGAAACGGGCCGGACACCGTGATCGGTGTCCGGCCGTTTCAGTGTGCGGTTCACTGCTCAGGCAGCTGTCGCGACGATCAGCTCTCGACGCCCGCGTCGGGCTCGACCCTCTCCGACACGATGCGCAGACCCGTCACCGGAGGCTCGACGCCCTCCGGTGCCGTGACGCCATCCGGCAGCTTCAGCGCCGCGCCACGTTCGACGTCGATCGTCACCTTCTCGCCGTCGAGCACCTCGCCGGCGAGGAGTGCACGAGCCAGACGGTCGCCGATCTCCTTCTGCACGAGGCGACGCAGCGGGCGCGCACCGTACGCCGGGTCGTACCCCGTCTCGGCGAGCCACTCGCGCGCGGCCGGCGTCACCTCGAGGGTGATGCGGCGATCGGCGAGCCGCTTGCTCAGCGACGCGACCTGCAGCTCGACGATGTGCGACAGCTCGTCCCGCGTCAGCGGGTCGAAGATGACGATCTCGTCGAGACGGTTGAGGAACTCGGGCTTGAACTGCGCGCGCACCGCACCCATGACAGCGCCATGCTTGGCCTCCGGCGCCATCGTCGGGTCGACGAGGAACTGGCTGCCCAGGTTCGACGTCATGACGAGGATGACGTTGCGGAAGTCGACCGTGCGGCCCTGCCCGTCCGTCAGGCGCCCGTCGTCGAGCACCTGCAGGAGGATGTCGAACGTCTCCGGGTGCGCCTTCTCGACCTCGTCGAGCAGCACGACCGAGTACGGGCGACGGCGCACGGCCTCGGTCAGCTGACCGCCCTCTTCGTACCCGACGTAGCCGGGAGGCGAACCGATGAGGCGCGCGACGGCGTGACGCTCGGAGTACTCCGACATGTCGATGCGCACCATGGCGCGCTCGTCGTCGAAGAGGAAGTCGGCGAGCGACTTCGCGAGCTCCGTCTTGCCCACACCCGTCGGGCCGAGGAACAGGAACGAACCGGTCGGACGATCGGGGTCGGCGATGCCGGAGCGCGAACGGCGCACGGCGTCACTGACAGCCTCGACCGCGGCCTTCTGACCGATGAGGCGCTCGCCGAGGAAGTCCTCCATGCGCAGCAGCTTCTCGGTCTCGCCCTCGAGCAGACGCCCGGCGGGGATGCCGGTCCAGCTGGCGATGACCTCGGCGATGTCGTCGGCGGTCACCTCGTCGGAGACCATCGGCGCCTCGCCGCCGGCCTTCGAGGACGTCGCCTCGGCTGCCTGCGCCTCGTCGAGCTGCTTCTCAAGAGCCGGGATGTCGCCGTAGAGCAACTTCGAGGCGTTGCCGTAGTCACCTTCGCGCTGCAGCTTCTCAGCCTGCGTGCGCAGGTCGTCGATCTGGGCCTTGAGATCACCGACCTTGTTGAGGCTGGCCTTCTCGGCCTCCCAACGCGCCGTCAGCGCGGCGAGCTGTTCCTCGGTGTCGGCGCGGTCGGCCCGCAGCTTCGCGAGTCGGTCGCGCGAGGCCGGGTCGGTCTCGCTCTCGAGGTGCAGTTCTTCCATGTTCATGCGGTCGACGCTGCGGCGTAGCTGGTCGATCTCGACGGGGCTCGAGTCGATCTCCATGCGCAGACGCGACGCGGCCTCGTCGATGAGGTCGATCGCCTTGTCGGGCAGCTGTCGGCTCGTGATGTAGCGGTCGCTCAACGTCGCAGCGGCGACGAGCGCCTGGTCGGCGATGGCGACCTTGTGGTGCGCCTCGTAGCGCTCCTTCAGGCCGCGCAGGATCGCGATCGTGTCCTCGACGCTCGGCTCACCGACGAACACCTGCTGGAAACGACGCTCCAGCGCCGGGTCCTTCTCGATGTTCTCGCGGTACTCGTCGAGCGTCGTCGCACCGACGAGACGCAGCTCGCCGCGCGCGAGCATCGGCTTGAGCATGTTGCCGGCGTCCATCGACGAGTCGCCGCCGGCACCCGCGCCGACGACGGTGTGGATCTCGTCGATGAACGTGACGATCTCGCCGTCGGAGTTCTTGATCTCCTCGAGGACGGCCTTGAGGCGCTCCTCGAACTCGCCGCGGTACTTCGCACCGGCGACCATCGCGCCGAGGTCGAGGGAGATGAGGCGCTTGTCGCGCAGGCTCTCCGGCACGTCCCCGGCGACGATGCGCTGCGCGAGACCCTCGACGACGGCCGTCTTGCCGACGCCGGGCTCACCGATGAGGACGGGGTTGTTCTTCGTGCGGCGGCTCAGCACCTGCACGACGCGACGGATCTCGCTGTCGCGGCCGATGACGGGGTCGAGCTTGCCCTCACGGGCGAGGGCCGTCAGGTCGGTGCCGAACTTCTCGAGCGCCTCGAACGTGCCCTCGGGCTCGGCGGAGGTGACCTTGCGGCCACCGCGCGTCGCGGGGATCGCCTGTTCGATCGCCTCCGCGTTCAGCGTGGAGAACTTGCCCGTGCGAGCGAGCGCGAGCAGCAGGTGGTCGGTCGAGGTGAACGCATCCCCCATGGCGCTCATGTCGCTGCGCGCCTTCTCGAGCACGTTGAGCAGCTCACGGCTCATGCCGGGCTGGCCCACGCTTGCACCCGAGCTGCTCGGGAACGTGCGCAGGTCGGCCTCGGCCTGCGCGATGACTGCCTGCGGAGTGGTGCCCGTCGCCTCGAGCAGCGGGCCTGTGGTCGTGTCGGTCTGTTCCGCGAGCGCCTTGAGGAGGTGCGCGGGCTCGATCGAGGGGTTGCCGGCCGACTGCGCGGCCGTCACGGCGGCGGAGAGGGCCTCCTGCGCCTTCGTTGTCAGTTGAATATCCACTGCTGACTCCTTGTCGTTGAACGTCTTCTTGCTGCAATGCACGACGTTCGCTGACGGGCCCGGTGGCTCGACAGCGACCTCACCTTCAGTATGGCTGGTCGCGCATCTTCCTGTCAGGTACAACCGCAACAAAGTTGCGCGTATTCCACTCAACTCACGGGTACACACGAAGCTCATGAGTGTGTCCACACGGACGGCCCTCGTTTGATGACGGCGACCTCGAATGCACAACTGAGTGTGCTCAAAAAACGTTTCATCGCCTGGGGATCCACATGACCACACCCATCTCACGCCGTTCCGTCGCCCGCGGGGCCGCCGGGAGCATCCCCGCCGTCACCGTTGCGGGCGCTGCCCCCGTGATGGCGGCATCCACCTGTGGCGCCCCCACACCTCGTGTCAGCGGCGGCGTCATCTACGACTGGGGTGATGTCAGCGCACCGACGGCGAATCAATCGCTCAACGTCGGCGCCCCGACATGCGTCGACAACCTGCCCGCCGGCGTGACCGTTGCCAGGTGACCTACGACTACTGGCTCGGGCTGCGCAACGGCCAGACATCTTCCGGCCCTGGCATCTTCTGGGTCGGTGACACCACCTCCAACCGCCGGAGTTCCTGTGGCTCGTCCACCTGTTCCAACATGACCTACTCCTACGGCAGCGCGGGGTGGCAGCCGGTGACCAGCACCTCACGAAGCACGATCATCGCCCACCTCAATGGCACCCTCGCGAGCTGGAATCTTCACGTCGAGTGGCGCGCAGGAAGCGGGGCAGGCTCGTACAGCCTTGTCACGGGTACGACGTGCCGCAACTTCACCACCGGCCCTTCGGGTCGCTTCATCACGAACTACTCGAACGCCGTCGCCCCGCTCGGGTGCGGTGTGGCGCAGGGCGGACTCAGCTACGTACAGGACGTCACGGTCACGCTGCCCGACGGCACGACGGTGCCGTGCCAGGTCAAGTCGCTCGACGCATCGAACACGTGTTGACGACACCGCTGCGACGCCGAACGCACCGGCCGCTCCGACACCGCGGGCTGCACCTTCTTTCTCCGGGGCGGCCCGCGTCGTCGTGTCGGCCACCGGACACCGCGTCGCCGCGAGATTTCGGGGTTGTCGTCGCCGGGTGGCACGCTTCATCCGTGCGAAGCATCGGCAAGATCCTGTCCTCCACCCGCGCGCTGTGGCCGTCGTATCTCGCGATCGTCGTCAGCTCGGTTCTCATCACGGCGACGTCGCTCGTCATGCCGTTCATCATCTCGGGTGCGACGGACGAGGTGGTCTCCGTCGTCAAGACGGGCGCGAACCCGTCGGGGCACGTCACGACCATCATGTGGTTCGCGGTGGCCCTGCTCGTGGCCGACCTCGCGAACACGGCGATCAGCAACATCGGCGGGTACATCGGCGACGTGACGGCGGTGCGGCTGCGCCGCATCCTGTCGACGCGCTACTTCGAGAAGCTGCTGACGCTGCCGCAGAGCTACTTCGACCGTGAGCTGACGGGCAGGATCATCAACCGCCTCTCGCGGAACATCTCGGAGACGACACAGTTCCTCAACTCGTTCGCGAACAACTTCCTGCCGATGCTGCTGACGACGTTCGCGGTGCTCGTCATCTCCGCCATCTACTCGTGGCCGCTCGCGCTGCTGCTGCTCATCGTCTTCCCCGTCTTCATGTACCTGACGACGCTGACGAGCAAGAAGTGGCAGGTGCTCGAGGGCGAGAAGAACAGCCAGTTCGACATCGCCGGCGGACGTTTTGCCGAGGTCGTCGGGCAGATCCGCGTCGTCAAGAGCTTCGGTCAGGAGCGCCGCGAGCTCACGTCGTTCGACGAGCGGTACGCGAGCACCGTCGCGACGACTCGCGAGCAGTCGCGCTACTGGCACCTCATGGACGGCGCGCGACGCGGCGCCCTCAACGTCATCTTCTTCGGCGTCTACTCGATCATCTTCGTGCAGACCGTCGAGGGGCACTTCTCCATCGGTGACATGGTGCTGCTCATCCAACTCGTCAACATGGCGCGTCAGCCCGTCATGATGATGAGCTACCTCATTGACTCGGGCCAGCGGGCTGTCGCCGGCAGCCGCGACTACTTCCGCGTCCTCGAAGAACGACCAGAGCGGGAGGGCCTCGACCTGCTCGGCGCCGCCGACACCGCGCCGGGTGCGACGATCGACGCCGCGCGTGCGCGCGCCGCCGCATGCACCGGGTCCGTCATCGAGTTCGATCACGCCTCGTTCGGCTATGACGCCGACCGGGACGTGCTGAAGGACATCACGCTGGCCGTCGAACGGGGTGAACATGTCGCGTTCGTCGGCGAGTCCGGCGGCGGCAAGACGACGCTCATCAGCCTCCTGCTCGGGCTGTACACGGTGCATGACGGGCACCTGCGCGTCTTCGGCCGTGACACCGCCGAGACGCCGCTCGACGAGCTGCGCAGCGACTTCGGCGTCGTGTTCCAGGACGCGTCGCTGTTCAGCGGCACGATTCGCGAGAACATCGCCTACGGCCACCCCGAGGCCACCGACGAGGAGATCCGGGCCGTGGCCGAACGCGCCAACGCCGACGTGTTCATCCGCCAGTTCCCCGACGGCTACGACACGACGATCGGCGAACGCGGCCTCAAGCTGTCCGGCGGCCAGAAGCAGCGCATCGCCGTGGCGCGAGCGATGCTCAAGGACGCGCCGATCCTCATCCTCGACGAGGCGACGAGCGCGCTCGACACCAAGTCGGAGCGACTCGTGCAGGCCGGCCTCGACGAGCTCATGGAGGGCCGCACGTCCCTCATCATCGCCCACCGCCTGTCGACGATCAGCGCCGTCGACCGCATCGTCACCCTGCGCGACGGACGCATCGACGAGGTCGGCCCGCCCGCTGAGCTCGCCACCTCCGGCGGCATCTACGCCGAGTTGCTCGCCCTGCAGGCGTCGGGGTCGAAGCGCGACAAGAAGCGCCTCAAGGCCTACGACATCGCCGGGTGAGCACCGCCGTCAGGACACCTTGGCGCCGGCGCAGCCCTTCGGCCCGTCGAGCGCACCCTTGCGGTAGGCGCGGATGAGGTCGAAACCGTCGGAGCCACCGACCATGAGCAGTGCCTGGATGGCTTCGTCGAGGTCGCCAGGCGACATCGTGAACGAGCTGGTCTGCGGACGGTTGTGCAGGATGACGTCGGCGGAGTAGGCACCCGCGTAGCAGACGCCGCGATCGGCGGCGTCGTCGCCGAGCGGCTTGCCCGAGCGGCTCAGGGCCGCCTTGCCGTACTGCGCGGCCAGGAGCACGATTGGGCCGAAGTCGCCTGTCTCCCGGTAGATCTCACGCGTGACGTCGTCGTTCCACCCGATCGAGTCGTCGCTCGGGCAGTAGTACGCGACGGCGTCCGTCACCGTCTCGTCGCCGCACGTGGCCGGCTTCCTCGTCGCGAACGGCGTCAGCTTGCCCATCGGCTTCCACTGCTGACCGTTCGTCACCTGGGGGTAGGTGTGCTCCCAGTAGTCGTCGAGGTCGTAGGCGCCGCTCTGCATCGCCGACTCGTACGGCAGGTTCCCGCCGCTCGCAGCGTCCGTGTAGCTCGTGAACGGCAGCTCGGTGACGACGGGCTCCTCGCTCGTGTACGCCTTGCACGCCTTCAGGCCGTCGTCGTAGCCCGTCTGGAAGGAGTTGACGCGGTCGAAGCCGTTGCCGTGCGCCTGTTCGGAGCGCGGGTCCTCACCCACCGGGTCCTTCACCGCGAGGATCGCGGCGGCGGCCTGCGTCGGCGTCTCCGACGAGGCGGCGACGACCTTGTCGTCGATCGCGTGATGGAGCCAGGCGCCGGCGAAGCAGTCGGCCTGCAGCTCCTGCACGACGGGTTTGCCGCGGTAGCCGAAACGGTGCTGCACCGCGTGCCCGAACTCGTGCGCCATGATGACCTGCGGCGCGATGTCGCCGTAGGCGCTGCGCATGTCGGTGAGCAGGCCCGTCGAATCCCAGGCGATCGCCCCGTCCTCGTAGCAGTAGTAGGCATTTCCGGTGACGTCCCCGCAGACCGACGGTGAACGGCGTCCCGCCTTGGTGTCGACGGAGTAGTAGGCCTTGATGGGTGTGAACGCCGAGCCGTAGACCGCTGGCAGCTGCCGACCCCAGTAGCGTTCGAGGTCCGCGACGGCGGCCGTCGCGAGCTTCGCGGCGTCGCTGCGCCGGTCGCCTCGCACGACGACCTTCGACACATCGATGGGCTGGCTCGAGGTGGACGCCTGCGATCCGGGGGTGCTCGCGGACGGCGACGACGCGGCGCCGGTGTGTCCCGAGGTGGTGGCCGAGGCGGGCGCCGAGGTGGGCGCCGAGGAGCCACCGGTCGTGGCGCTCGTGCACCCCGTCACGGCAAGCGCGGCCGCGACGGTGACGACCGTGCCCCGCATGATGCGGCCGCGCGCGGCTGCGCTTCGCCGTGACGCCGCGTCGGTGCCCGGCAGATCGGCGCGTTTGGTCGCGCGTCGTGATGTCATCCCCATGGAGCCACCCTCCTGTGTCCGGCGCGCCTCTCGCGCGCGTCGGCAGCCACCCGATGGCCGGCCGATGCGTCGAGGTTAGCGCGGGGCGGAGAGCCTCCGCGACAGGATCGGATGCGCGTGTGGAGGGTGCTCACCAGCGCCGCCTCGCCCCTGAGCGGCCTCAGAGAACACTCTGGACGGCCGGTCAATTTCCTCTGATGACCCCGCCGCACCGTCGTCCCAGGCACCGCGTGGAGCATCCCCGCCGTCACGATCGCCGCGGCGAGCCCGTCCGGCACAGCCTCGAACACCGCACGCAGCCCTGAGAGCAGGGCGACCATGGATCTCGCTTTCGCCGACCTGCCGACGAAGCAGGGCTCGCTGACGGTCAACTTCTACCAGTTGGTCCTGAGCGCCAATGGATTCGAGGGCGAATCCTGGCTCAACCTGCGCAACGACAGCGACGTCCCCCTGCGCTTCGCGGCCGACCACCCCCTGGCGCCGCGCGTCGACGTCGTCGGGCGCACCGGACCCAAGGACACCGAGCGGGCGGGGACCTGGCCGTCCACCTCGTAGCACACCATCACGCGCGGTGGCTTCGACAAGACGACGGGAACCCTCACCTACACCTGGACGTTCGTCGGCACTGTCCCGCTTGTGGCAAGGGCGACAACGAGGCGGACTTCTGATTCCACTGACAGGACGGCTTCATGTTCACCGGCCGCATCACGAACGGGATCCGCATCACCCCGTTGATGCCCAACACGCCCCTGCCGCCCACCCTCGAGCCCATCGCCCTCACGTCCGGGCAGGGCGCTGCGTGCCAGAACTACTACGACGCCAAGGTCGCGGAGTACAACCGATTGGCCCGCACCATTGCCTCATACGCGGACGGTTCCAAGAACAGCGGCAGCTCCGATCGTCATCGCGACCAGAGCGTCGCGCTCGGGCAGACGGTCGCCTCCAGCGTCATCGGCGACTTCCGCCCGGCGGGTGCCGTCGACGGTATCTACTGACGGCTCGGCTCGGCCGGAACGTCAGGAGGGCGGTACCCGATCGGGTACCGCCCTCCTGACGCTGCACTGGGCGCCCACGGAGGCGCTGCTCAGCAGCTTGCCCGGCACGTCATCGCGTGGGGGAAGGTCGTCACGCGCGCGCCGAACCGCCCTCACCACGTGGGTCGCGCACGTCGTCGACCTCGTCGACCTCGACGACCTCGCGCTGCACCGGCTCGGTGACGGTGACGTTCTCCTTCGTCGCACTGATGCCGAGGTGCAGCCGTTCGACGGCGTAGATCCGCGTCGAGAGCACGGGGCGCTCCTCGTGCAGCACGATGACGCCGTCCTCGTCGCGCCGGTCGGCGTCACGCGTGTGCGTGCCCTCTGCGGCTTCGACGTCGTACACCTCACCCTCGGCATGCGTGTGCTCGCCCAGCGCCGAACCGCCGTCGAGGTTCTCGATGCGCGGCTGCCACGTCGAGGCGGGGACGTCGACGGCTTCCTCGCTGCCGTCGTCGTACACGCGCACGACATCGACGACCTCGCGGCGCACGGGGACGGTGATCGTCACCTCTTCGACGACGACACGCTTGCGCACCTCGACGCGCCCGGCCTCGGCGCGCTCGACACCCGCGACGAGACGCTCCTCGTGCAGGACGACGCCCGCTTCGTCGGCGCCCACGCCATCGCGACGCATTCCGGCAGCCTGTTGACGCGTGTCCTGCTCGTAGGCCTCGGCGTCGAAGGGACGCTCGTCAGGGCGGTTCTTCGTCATCTGCAGACTCCTTCGTGGGGTGAGCGCGGCACCCCGCTGCGCCCGTGATCGGTTGGGGGCCATGGCGGCCCCGTTCGACGATCACGCTACCCGAGCGCCCGTCACGGCGCGATGCTCTCTCGGGGTGAGCCAGGCGCTCACCGGGAGGGCGCGGCTGCCGTCCAGGTGCACGCGCCACGTGCGTGATTCGACAACGGCGCCCGATGGCCCTCAGCCTGCCGCCGCCCCTTCGCCGCGAGCGCGCCCGCCCACACACGTCGCCCGCATCGACGCCGAAACGCCCTGGACGCCTTGCGAAGACGCGCGCCGTGAGCCAAGGTGAAGACATGACTGACGAGAAAAAGATCATCGTGACCCGCACCATCGAGGCCCCGGCGCAGGACATCTTCAACGTCCTCACCAACCCGGCCGAGCACGTCAAGCTCGACGGCTCGGGCTTCATCCGCAGCGTCGACCACGGAGACCGCATCCAGAAGGTCGGCCAGGTGTTCACCATGAACATGGTCGGTGAGCACATGGGGGGCGAATACCAGACCGACAACCACGTCACCGGGTACGCCGATGACAAGCTCGTCGCGTGGCAGACGGCGCCCGCCGGCACCGAGCCCAAGGGCTGGGAGTGGATGTACGAGCTCGAGGCCCACGGCCCGAAGGAGACCGCCGTAACCCTGACGTACGACTGGAGCAAGGTCACCGACAAGGAACTGCTCAAGAAGGTGCACTTCCCCCTCGTCGAGAAGCACGCCCTCGAGGAGTCGCTCGCGAAGCTCGAAGAGCGCGCCACGTCGAACTGACGCCCGTTCATCGGTGAGGCCCCATTCCCGCGCGGGAATGGGGCCTCACCGATGCTGGGAGCAACTAGTCCGATGTGCCGGTCGACGGCGGCAACGCGTCGGTGAGGTCGCGCAGTCGCCACCCGGCGCGTCTCTTGGCCCGTCAGCACGCCCGACGGCGTTTAGCTCAACGCGTCAGCACGACCGGCGGCGCGACGTGCGTCGCGTCAGCTCTTCCGACGCCGCGTCGCTCAGCGCGTCGGCAGCTGCGCGGGGTTGGGGTCGAGCCAGCCGTCATGCTCCTTGGCGAGCGCGTCGAAACGCTCGGTGAGGGCCTGCGCGACGGCCGAGGCAGGATCGTCGACGGTGTCCTGCTTGACGTAGACGCCCCACTCGTGATCCTCGTCGTCCTCCTCACCCGCCAGCGCCTCACGCACGACGCGCACGTCGGTGAAGTCACCCGATTCGAGCAGGTCGTCCGCGATCTCCTCGGCGACGTCACGCTCGGGAAACAACATGAGGTACTCGGTCATGGGCACTACTGTGCCAAGGAAACCTGGGGATTGTCATCGTCGCCGCGCCCACGCGAGGCGGTAGATTGGCGACTCGAGTGGGGCGGCTCGAGTCAGACGACTCCAGTCGAGCGGCTCGAGTCAAGCGCGTGGATCGAATGTGAGGAATCGTCATGGTGTGGGCCCTCGTCGTCGCCGTCGTCCTGCTCCTGCTCATCGGGTGGAGCAACCTGACGCTGCAGAAGCAGGTGCGTCACCTGCAGGAGGAGATCACCGATCTGCGTGCGGGCCAGGATCTGTCCGAGCGCGTCAGCTACCTCGTGCACAAGGGTCGCGAGATCGAGGCCATCGCGATGTATCGCAGCGCGACGGGCCTCGGCCTGCTCGAGAGCAAGAACGCCGTCGAGGTCATCGCCAAGAACAACCCCCAGCTCTGACGTGCCGCTGGCGCCCCTGCCGCCGGCGTCAGAGCGCGTCAAGCCGCGTCAGGTCACTCTTCTCGTGGCCCGCTCCTCACCTGCGATCTACGTCCACGTGCGCGATTCTTGGTCATATCGACGAATGTGGACGGGAATCGCAGATGGGACAGGAAGCGCAGATGGTCACGGCGTCTCGTCGATAGCTGCTCGTCCACCTGAGTTCACCCAGGCTTCATGCCCCGGATCACCCACGGCCAGCCGGACGCCGACATCGGGCCACGCGAACGACCTACCGTCAGCCCGATGAAGGGACGTTACGTAGCGGTCGGAGACTCGTTCACCGAGGGCGTCGGTGACGCGAACCTCATGTACCCCAACGGCGTGCGCGGGTGGGCCGATCGTATGGCCCGCCAGATGGGGCGCGTGGACGCGACGTGGGAGTACGCGAACTTCGCCATCCGCAGCAAGCGTCTCGACGAGATCGTCGACGAGCAGTTCGACGCCGCCCTCGCGCTCGAACCGACGCTCATCTCGTTCTACGCCGGCGGCAACGACATCCTCGCCGTCCGCTCCGACATGCCCGCCATCATGGAGCGTTACGAGGCCGCGCTGCAGCGCCTCGTCGGATCGGGCGCGGAGGTGCTGCTGTTCACGACGTTCGACGTGAAGATCTCGACGGCGCTCGAGCCGCTGCGGCGGCGCATCGTCTTCTACAACGACGCCGTGCGCGAACTGGCCCGCCAGTACGGCTGCCTGCTCGTCGATCACACCCAGTTTCGAGAGTTCGACGACCCGCGCATGTGGGCGTTCGACCGCATCCACATGAGCCGGCTCGGGCACAAGCACCTCGCCGCCTACGTGCTCGCCGAACTCGGCATCCCCCACACGCTCAAACTGCCGGAGCTGCCTCCGTTCGAGGCGCCGCACTGGCGCGAGAGCATCCGCACCGAGAGCCGATGGCTCGCCACCGAGGTGATCCCCCTCTTCCGGCGCCGCATCAACGGCGTCCGTGAGGGCGATACGCTTCCCCCGAAGTGGCCCGAACCGATCCGCCCCGCGGACGGCATGAAGCGACTGGCCCGTGCGCGCGCGGGCGACGCCGTCGAGGTCAGGGCACGCGCAGGTGAACGCCACGCCGGCTGAGCGCCCGCGTCACGCTCACGAGCGATCAGACGCCCGCGCCGCGCACCGCGACGTCAACGAGATCTCCGAGGCGGCGCGCCACGGATTCGACCTCGGCGCGTCCGGTACGCGTGCGGTTCAGCTCGAGCACCCCACCGGAGACGATGAGGCCCGCGGCGACGACGCTGCGCTCCGCGTCACCCCCCGCTGCGACGAGCAGCCCCGCGATGGCGTCCTCGAGACCGGCGACCAGCGCGACGACCTTCTCGCGATACGGTCCGGGCGCACCGAACAGCACCTCCCGTCCGACGACCATCGCGTTCTCGGGGTAGTCACGGGCCTGCTGCGCGAACGGTTCGAGCAGACGCAGGACGTGCTCGCGCACCCCACCGTCACCGGCGTCGTCGGGCAGGTGATCGTCGACGAGATCACGCCACTCGTGTTCGACGACCATCATGAGCAGTTCCGCCTTCGTCGGGGCGTACTGGAACACGGTGCCGGCGGCGACGTTGGCGCGCTTGGCCACCTCGGCCGTCGTCATGCGCTCGTACCCCACCTCACCGAGCAGGCTCTCGGCAGCCGCGAGGATGCGGGCCTGCTTGTCAGCCTTGTTGCGCGCGCGACGACCCTGCTGGTCCGAGCCGCTCACGACGGGACGTCGGCAGGTCACGACCGTGGCGTCAGGCGTACCCGGCGTGGGGGCCGGCCTCGTCGGGGCCGTCGAACCGGCCGACGGTGCCGCGGAGGCGGCCGTGGCGCTGAGGGGAAGCGACATGGATCGAAACATTACCCGGGCCGAAAGGCCCTGGCGGCGCCGCAAAAAATGAGTACAGTCAAAAATATCGGAAACGAAGGAGACACCATGGACACCATGAAGGCCGCACGCCTCGACGTCACGCACCACACCCTGAACGTCGAGGAGGTACCCGTCCCGACGCCAGGGCCGGGCCAAGCCGTCATCGAGGTGAAGGCGGCGGGCGTCTGCCTGTCGGACGTGCACCTGCTCGAAGGGCTCATCGCGCCGCAGTTCCTCGACAGCGAGAAGGTGACGCTCGGTCACGAGGTCGCGGGCGTCGTCACCGCCCTCGGTGACGGCGTGCCGACACTGCCCGGCATCGAAGTGGGCAGCCGCGTCCTGCTGCAGGCCGGCCACCGCCTCCCGAACGGCCGCATCCTGACGCGCGGCGTCGACTACGACGGCGGGTACGCCGAAAACGCCCTCGCGCAGGCCGAGACGCTCGTCCCGATCCCCGACGACCTCCCGTTCGAGCAGGCCGCCATCATCCCCGACGCCGTCTCGACGCCGTGGGCAGCCATCCAGACGAGCGGGCGCGTGCGCGCCGGCGAGGCCGTCGGCGTCTGGGGCCTCGGCGGGCTGGGCATTCACGCCGTGCAGTTGCTGCGTCTCATCGGCGCCTCCCCCATCGTCGCGATCGACCCGCTCGAGGCCGCGCGCGAACGGGCGCTCGCCGTCGGCGCCGACGTGGCGTGCGCCCCTGAAGACGCGGAGGACGCCATCCGCCAGCTCTCGCCCCGCGGTCTCGACGTCGCGTTCGACTTCGCGGGCGTGGCCCCCGTGCGGGCCCAGGCGATGGCCTCCCTCGCGCCGCAGGGACGTCTCGTCATCGTCGGCCTCGCCGGGCGGCCCATCGAGATTCCGTCCGACACCGCATTCGCCTACAAGCAGCTGACGCTGCGCGGCCACTACGGCAGCGAGGGAACGGACGTCCACCAGCTCGTCGCGTTGACCCGCACGAAGCGGCTCGACCTGTCGGCGTCGATCAGCGGGGTCTTCCCGCTCGAGGAAGCGCCCGAAGTGCTCGAGCGGCTCGCGCGCAAGGACGGCAACCCGATCCGTTTCATCCTGCATCCCTGACGGCGCACGTCCGCTCATCCATCGTCCGGCGCGATGATCTCGCGCACCCGACCTCGAGGAGGTCCCATGTACTACAGCAGTGGAAACTACGAAGCCTTCGCCCGTCCCCGCCCGCCGAAGGACGCCGCGAGCAAGCACGCCTGGATCGTCGGCAGCGGCCTCGCGGGCCTCGCGGCGGCCGTCTTCATGATCCGTGACGCCGCCGTCCCCGGCGAGAACATCACGATCCTCGAGAAGGGCTCCCTCGCCGGTGGCGCCCTCGACGGGATCGAGGAGCCCGAGAAGGGGTTCGTCATCCGCGGTGGACGCGAGATGGAGAACCACTTCGAGTGCCTGTGGGATTGCTTCCGCACGATCCCCAGCCTCGAGGTCGAGGGCGCGTCCGTGCTCGACGAGTTCTACTGGCTCAACAAGGACGACCCGAACTACTCGCTGCAGCGCGCCACCGTCGAACGCGGCCAGGACGCGCACACCGACGGGTTGTTCACGCTGAACAAGAAGGCGCAGAAGGACCTCGTCAAGGTGTTCCTCGCGACGCGCGAGGAGATGGAGAACAAGCGCATCGACGAGGTGTTCGGCCGCGACTTCCTCGACAGCAACTTCTGGCTCTACTGGCGCACGATGTTCGCGTTCGAGGAATGGCACAGCGCACTCGAGATGAAGCTGTACCTGCACCGCTTCATCCACCACATCGGCGGACTGCCGGACTTCTCGGCGCTCAAGTTCACCAAGTACAACCAGTACGAGTCGCTCGTGCTGCCGATGACGAAGTGGCTGAGCGAGCAGGGCGTGCGTTTCCAGTACGACACGGAGGTGACGGACGTCGAGTTCGACCTGACGGCGTCGGCCAAGCGCGCGACCCGCATCGAGTGGACCCGCACCGGTGAGCACGCCGGTGACACGGGCGTCAACCTCGGGGACGACGATTACGTCCTGCTGACGATCGGCTCGCTCGTCGACAACTCCGACGAGGGCGACCACCACACCGCCGCGACGCTGAACCGCGGCCCTGCGTCGGCGTGGGACCTGTGGAAGAAGATCGCGCGCAAGGATCCGTCGTTCGGGCGCCCCGAGGTGTTCTGCAGCTCCATCGACGAGACGAAGTGGGAGTCGGCGACCGTCACGACGCTCGATGAGCGCATCCCCGAGTACATCCGGCGCATCGCCAAGCGCGACCCCTTCAGCGGACGGGTCGTGACGGGCGGCATCGTCACCGTCAAGGATTCGAGCTGGCTCATGAGCTGGACGGTGAACCGCCAGCCGCACTTCAAGAAGCAGCCGAAGGACCAGATCGTCGTGTGGGTCTACAGCCTGTTCGTCGACACGCCCGGCGACTACGTCAAGAAGCCGATGAGCGAGTGCACCGGCGAGGAGATCACCGCCGAGTGGCTCTACCACCTCGGCGTGCCCGAGGCTGACATCCCCGAACTCGCGGCGACGGGCGCGAAGTGCGTACCGGTCATGATGCCGTACGTGACGTCGTTCTTCATGCCCCGCAAGGCCGGTGACCGCCCTGACGTCGTGCCGGAGGGCGCGGAGAACTTCGCCTTCATCGGCCAGTTCGCCGAGACCAGCCGCGACTGCATCTTCACGACCGAGTACTCGGTGCGCACCGGCATGGAAGCCACCTACCAGTTGTTCGGCGTCGAGCGCGGTGTGCCCGAGGTGTTCAACTCGACCTACGACGTGCGGACGCTGCTCGATGCCTCGGCGCGCCTCAAGGACGGCGAGAAGACCGAGCTGCCCGGCCCCGCCGTACTGCGCCGCAAGATCGCGAAGGGGCTCGACTCCACCGAGATCGGCGTGCTGCTGCGCGAGCACGGCATCCTGTGACGGCAACCTGACGCCCGCATCGCGCGCCGAGGCCCTCATCCCGAGTCGGGGATGAGGGCCTCGGCCATGCAGGTGTTGTCCGACGACGGTGTGGCGCTGCGTCGTGCGCTCCGGAGCGTGCGTCGTGACGAGCTCGGGCTCAGCGGGTGCTGTACGGCCGGAGCGAACGCCCGATCGAGCGCGGGCGCGGTCGTTCGCCGGGCCCCAGCGCGACGATGCCGTCGCGTCCGGCCGCGAAGACGCACGTGTGAGAGCGCGATTCGAGTGCGTCCCGGTACTGCGCGTTCTGTTCGCTCAGCTCCTCGATCCGCGCCCGTAGCGCCGTGACCTGGTGCTCGAGCTCCATGATGCGTTGGATGCCGGCGAGCGAGACTCCCTCCGACGACAGCTCCTGCACCCGACGCAGCTGCGCGATGTCGCGCATCGAGTAGCGGCGGCCGCCGCCACCCGTGCGTTCGGGGGTGACGAGCCCCAGACGGTCGTACTGGCGCAGCGTCTGGGCGTGCATCCCGGCCAGTTCGGCGGCGACGGAGATGACGTACACCGGCTTCGCCGGATCGTCGAGGCCGTGCAGCCGCTCGTCACCGACGCGTCCGTTGTGGTCGTCGACGATCTCGCCGAGCCGCCGTTCGACCCGCGACGGCGTCACGACGCGGCCTGACGCGCCTTCGCGAGCAGCTCTTCGCGCGGGTCGGCTTCGCCCGCCGCGAGGGTCTCGACGGCCCGACGCTGCTCGTCGGTGAGCTCCTTCGGCACGACGACGTGAACCTTCGCGATGAGGTCGCCGGTCGCCTTCTTCGTCTTCACGCCACGGCCCTTGACGCGCAGGCTGCGGCCCGAGGGCGTGCCGGGCGCGACGCGGACCTTGACGCTCTTGCCGTCGAAGGTGGGCACCTGCACCGTGGCGCCGAGGGTGGCCTCGGCGAACGTCACGGGCAGCTCGACGGTGAGGTTGTCACCGTCGCGGCCGAAGACCGGGTCGGTGCCGACGCTGATGTGCAGGATCATGTCGCCGTTCGGGCCACCGCCGAAGCCGGGACGGCCCTTGCCGCGCAACCGGATCTTCTGCCCGTCCTTCACCCCGGCCGGAATGCGCGCGGTGAAGCTCTGACCATCGGCGTCGCTGATGCGCACCTCGCTGCCCTCGACGGCCTGACGGAACGTGATCGACGCGCGCGCCTCGACGTCCTCGCCTCTCTGGGCGGCGCGCTGACGGGAGCCGCCGCCGAAGCCGGAGCTGAACCCGCCGCCCCCGAAGCCTCCGCCGGCGCCACCGAACTGGGCGAGCAGATCTTCGAGGTTGATGCCCTGCTGGCCACCCGCCCCACTCGAATAGGTGCGGTAACCGCTGCCGCCGCCCCCGCCGAACATCGACGAGAAAACGTCCTCGGCGCCGCCGGCACCGCCGCTGAAGCGGGCGCCGCCTCGCGCCATCTGACGCACGGCGTCGTACTCCTGACGCTGCTGCGGATCGGAGAGCACCTGGTTGGCCTCGCCGATCTCCTTGAACTTCTGCTCGGCGGAGGTGTCACCGGGGTTCTTGTCCGGGTGGTACTTGCGGGCCAGCTTGCGGTAGGCCTTCTTGATGTCCTCCTCGCTCGCGTCCTGCGCGACACCGAGGGTGGCGTAAAAGTCTTTTTCGAACCAGTCCTGACTGGCCATGCGCACCTCCTTCGTGGTTTCACGCCCGCCGGTTGCGGACCGGGCGTGCATCGCGTGCGCGTGCGAATGGGGTTTTCAGTTGTGTGTCGGCGGCGCCCGGTGGGGGCGCCGCCGCGACGTCAGCGAAGCAGGTTGCCCCGCGGCACGAAGCGACTCGGCTCGGCCGCGGCGCGCTCGATCAGCCTGCGACCGAGACGCGGGCGGGACGCACGACGCGCTCGCCCACCTTGTAGCCCGGCTGCAGCACCTGCACGACGAAGGTTCCGTCGACGCCCTCGGGCGCCTCGGCCTCGACGTGCATGAGCGCCTCGTGGACGCTGGGGTCGAACGCCTCGTCGACCGCGCCGAAGCGTGCCACACCGAAGCGGTTGAGCGTCGATTCGATCTTGTCGGCGATCTTGCTCATCGGGCCCTCGGTGAGGTCGCCGTGCTGGCGCGCGAGCTCGATGTCGTCGAGGACCGGGATGAGGGATTCGACGACCGAGCCGATCGTCGTCTCCTTCTCACGAGCCCGGTCGCGCTCGACGCGGTTGCGGTAGTTGACGTACTCGGCCTGGATGCGCTGCAGGTCGGACAGGCGCTCCGCAGCGAGCTTCGTGTCCGGGTGCTCGGCGACCGCGTCGTCAGCGCTCGTCGCGTCGGGGCCGGCCTGCGTGGCGGCCTCGTCGGAACGCGTCTGCAGGTTCTCGGGCTGCTCTCCGCCGGGCAGGTCGGAACCCACACCGCCGGCGAACGAGTTGTCGGTCTCGCCCTGCGTCGCACCGTCGGCGTTGTGGGGCGTGGCGCCGCTCGTGTTCTGGTCCGTCATGACGGACTCCTTCCTGCCACCTCCTGGTGGCGAAGCGGCCGGTGGGCTCCCCGTGGGCAGCCCACCGGCCGTACTCGTGTCAGGGGCCGACCGGGGTGCGCGGGGCACCCCGGTCAGGCACTCACTTGGAGGTGTCGTCGTCGTCCTCGACGACCTCGGCGTCGACGACGTCGTCGCCACCCTGCTTCTGCTCGCCTGCAGCGCCCTCGGCACCGGCCGCACCCGCGGCGTCGCCGTTCTCGGCCTGCGCGGCGTACATCGCGGCGCCCATCTTCTGGCTGGCCTCAGACAGCGCCGTGGCCTTCGCGTTGATGTCCTCCGGCGACGCGGACGACTCCGGCTTCAGGGCCTCCTTGAGCTCGGCGAGGGCGCTCTCGGTGGCCGACTTCTCGTCAGAGGGCACCTTGTCGCCGTTCTCCTCGAGGAACTTCTCCGTCGAGTAGATGAGAGCCTCGCCCGTGTTGCGGGCCTCGGCCTCCTCGCGACGCTTCGCGTCCTCGGCGGCGTGCTCCTCCGCCTCGCGGACCATGCGCTCGATGTCCTCCTTCGGCAGCGCGGAGCCACCGGAGATCGTCATCGACTGCTCCTTGTTCGTGCCACGGTCCTTCGCGGAGACGTGCACGATGCCGTTGGCGTCGATGTCGAACGTGACCTCGATCTGCGGCACGCCACGCGGCGCGGGAGCGATGCCCGTGAGCTCGAAGTTGCCGAGAGCCTTGTTGGCCTTGGCGATCTCGCGCTCACCCTGGAACACCTGGATGTCGACGGACGGCTGGTTGTCCTCAGCCGTCGAGAACACCTCGGTGCGCTTCGTCGGGATGGCCGTGTTGCGCTCGATGAGCTTGGTGAAAAGCCCACCCTTCGTCTCGATGCCGAGGCTCAGCGGCGTGACGTCGATGAGCAGCACGTCCTTGCGCTCACCCTTGAGCACACCGGCCTGCAGCGCGGCGCCGACGGCGACGACCTCGTCCGGGTTGACGCCCTTGTTCGGCTCCTTGCCACCGCACATCTGCTTGACGAGCTCGACGACGGCCGGCATGCGGGTCGAGCCACCGACGAGGACGACGTGGTCGATGTCGGAGATCTTGACGCCCGCGTCCTTGATGACGTTCTCGAACGGCTTCTTCAAGCGCTCGAGCAGGTCCTTCGTCATCTGCTCGAACTGAGCACGCGTGATCGTCTCGTCGACGTGGATCGGGCCGTTCTCGCCCATCGACAGGTACTGGAGGGAGATGTTCGTCGACGTCGAGCTCGACAGCTCCTTCTTCGCCTGCTCCGCGGCGTCACGCAGACGCTGCATGGCGATCTTGTCCTTGCTCAGGTCGACGCCGGACTCGCTCTTCACCTTGTTGATGAGGTGCTCGACGATGCGGTTGTCCCAGTCGTCGCCACCGAGCTTGTTGTCACCGGAGGTGGCGCGCACCTGGATGGTGGAGAAGCCGTCCTCCGCGTCCTTGCCCACCTCGAGCAGGGAGACATCGAACGTACCGCCACCGAGGTCGAAGACGAGGATGAGCTCGTCCTCCTTGCCCTTGTCGAGGCCGTAGGCGAGGGCCGCGGCGGTGGGCTCGTTGACGATGCGCAGGACGTTGAGGCCCGCGATCTCGCCGGCCTCCTTCGTGGCCTGACGCTCGGCGTCGTCGAAGTAGGCGGGAACCGTGATGACGGCGTCCGTGACCTCTTCGCCGAGGTAGGCCTCGGAGTCACGCTTGAGCTTCATGAGAATACGGGCCGAGATCTCCTGCGGCGTGTACTTCTTGCCGTCGATCTCCGTCGTCCAGTCCGTGCCCATGTGGCGCTTGACGGAACGGATGGTGCGATCGACGTTCGTGACCGCCTGACGCTTCGCGATCTCGCCGACGAGGATCTCGCCGTTCTTCGTGAACGCGACGACGGATGGGGTGGTGCGACCGCCCTCGGCGTTCGCGATGATCTTGGGCTCGTTGCCTTCGAGAACGGCGACGGCCGAGTTGGTGGTACCGAGGTCAATACCGACTGCGCGACCCATGGTGGGATCTCCTTCGTTCGATGAAACGACGATCTGTGCGCGCGCCCTGCAGGCGTGGCCCACACCGTCAGATTGACTGATATTGACTCAACTCCGTTTCGCCGTGAGTGTCAACCCTCGGCTCACCAAAGTTGCTGTTACTTGACTCAACTTGTTTGATCCGCACTTCATTCCCCGTCGCAGAAGTTTTCTCCGGGCCCCGTCTCGTCAGCCTTGGACGAGCCTCGCCCGTCGCGCGGACGCCGCCACTACCCCTGGGTAGGATCGCGGGATAGACAGGGCGAGCGCGTGTGGGTTCGCCGGCGCCGCGGGACGATGGAGAGCGACGATGCGGACAGAGCCCGAGCAACACGCGACGAGCGGAAACGTGACGGTCTCGCGCGTGCAGCACGGCCCCTCCCAAGCGCGCGTCACCTCGATCAGCGGCCCCCGCGGTCGCGACTTCGTCCTCGTCGCCGGCATCGGAGTGGCCTCCGACTATTACGTTCGCCTCGCCCTCGATCTCAATCAGGTCGGCACCGTCCACGCCATCGACCTTCCCGGCTTCGGCGGCGTTCCGCACGGCAAGCAAACGCCCGGGATCGAAGGATTCGCGGATCTCGTCGAGGCCGCGATCACCCAGCTCGAGCTGGACGACCCGGTCCTCGTCGGGCATTCCATGGGCTCACAGGTCGTCACCGAGGTCGCGGCGCGGCGCCCGGATCTCAGCACCATCGTCCTCATCGGCCCCGTCGTGAACTCTGCCGAGAGCAGCATCGCGCGCCAGGCGTGGCGCCTCGCCCAGTGCGCCGGGCGCGAACCCTTCGCGATCACCGTGCACGTCCTCATCTCCTACGTGCTCTGCGGGCCGTGGTGGTTCTTCAAGGTGCTGCCGAAGATGATGAACTACCCGATCGAAGAGCGGCTCCCGCACGTGCGCGCGCACACCCTTATCCTGCGTGGGCAGCACGACGCGACCAGCCCGCGCTCCTGGGCACGGCACCTGTGCGACATCACGCCGCACGCACGCGCCTGGGAGATCCCGAGCGCAGCGCACTCCGTCATGTACGCGCACGCCGGCGCCGTGGCCGCCTTGATCATCGAGCACATGCAGCACCCCGAAGCCGCGCACGACGACCCTCGCGATCGACAGATCGACCAGCGCACGAACCCCGACGAGCGCCGCTCGCTCGTGCGCTTCCTCTCGCGACTGCGTGGCGGTGCGACGACGCTGCGCGGGATGGTCACCGGCGACGATGCGCTCGTCGCCCGCGGCAGCCGCCGCTCCCTCGCCGGATACGACGGCCCGCACGACTCCCCCGACGTCGATGCCGTACCCCTCGACGCCGCGGAGGCCGCGGAGGACGAGTCGACGTCCGAAGCGGCACGCACGACGGACTGACGAACCCCGCGGTGTGCTGCCACCACTCGTCGGCGCGCGGTTCGGAGGCGAGGTGATCGGGAACAGCGGCGCCGCAGCGATGGTTGACGCGGACACACCGCGACGCACAGGAGCAGCCATGAGCGACGAGACCTTCGAGCCCACCACGCCGATGAAGGCGCACGAGCCGGCGGCCACGCCGACGATGGAGCAGATGCTCGGCGCGGCGACCAGTCCGTCAGGCCTGCACACGATCACCGACCCGAGCGGCGACCCCTACGAGACCCTGCGCACGGCCAAGGAGCTGTTCGACACGCGCAAGTACACCGAGGCGGCGCGTCTCATCGAGGGCATGACCGGCACGCCGGAGGGCGCGTCGCGTGATGCTCGCGAACTGCTCGCCCGCAGCTATTACCACTCGGCGCAGCTGACGAAGGCCACCGTCGCGGCCCGTGAACTGCTCGACGTCGACCCGACGAACGTCGACGCCGCCGTGCTCCTGGCCCGCTCGCTCGAGCGTGCGGGCAAGAAGGACGAGGCCGCCCCGGTGCGACGCCTCGCCCAGTCGCTCGGCGCCGACATCTGACGCACGTCGGAGGGCAGCATCTGGTCTGTGAGGGCACGGAAGAACGCTCCCATCGACGTCAGCTGCTGCCGCTGCGACGGTGCGCGGCACGCGCCGCTCAGCGCAGGGCGTTCAGCGTCATGAGGTCGTCGTCACTGAGGGTGACGTCGCGAGCCGCCGTGTTCTCCTCGAGGTGCGCGATCGACGATGTGCCAGGGATGAGCAGGACGTTCTCGGCGCGCGCGAGCAACCAAGCCAGGCCGACCTGCGCCGGCGTGACGCCGCGTTCGGCGGCCATGCGCTGCACCGCCCGGTCGTCGCCGACCTTCGGCAGGTGCTCGAACGCCGAGCCGAGCGGGAAGAACGGCACGTAGGCGACGCCACGCTCACGGCACAGCTCGAGCGTGGCGTCGTCGTCACGCATGAGGAGGTTGTAGGCGTTCTGCACGCACACGGCGCCCGCGTCGAGCGCGACGCGCGCCTGCTCGGTCGAGACGTTGCTGACGCCGAACGCCTCGAGCTCCCCCGCCTCGACCAGGCCCTGCATGGCACCGAGCTGCTCCTCGAGGGGGCAGGCGTTCTCCTCGCCGATCTCGTCGACGGGCATGACGCGCAGGTTGACGACCGGCAGCCGCTCCACGTCGAGCGTCACGAGGTTCTCGCGGACCGCGGCCACGAGCTGGTCGGGGCGCTGCGCCGGCAGCCACTCACCCGACGGGCCCCGCACGGCGCCGACCTTGGAGACGATGACGAGATCGTCGGCGTAGGGATGCAGCGCCTCCTTGATCAGTTCGTTCGAGACGTTCGGGCCGTAGAACTGCGACGTGTCGATGTGGTCGATGCCGAGCTCGACGACGCGACGCAGCACGCGGACGGCCTCGTCGTGATCGCGTGGCGGACCGAACACGCCCGGCCCGGGAAGCTGCATGGCGCCGTACCCGACGCGTCCGACGTGATGACCGGCGACGGTGAAAGTGCTCATGCGTCATTCGACCACGCCGGCCTGGGGGCAGGCGGCGGCGCGTCGCAGATGCTCGTCAGGTGAGCGTCAGAGTGTGAGAAGACCCCGCACGAGCGCCGACGCGCCACCGAGCGCGGCGAGCGCCATCGCGAGTCGCTTCGCCTGCGCCGTCGTCACGCGAGGCGTGAGACCCTCGCCGATGCGGACACCGATGAGCACGAGCACGACGACGAGCGGCATGAGCCACCAGGGCGGCAACTCGGTCGAGCCCGTCGACCCGAGCGTCGTCTTCGCGATGACCGAGATGGCCCCCATCGTCATGAAGATGGGTTGGAGGGTCGCGGCGAACGATCGGTGCTCCCACCGCGTCAGCCGGGAGTGGATGACGAGGACGGGCGCCGAGACCCGCACAGCGTATTGAAGAATCCGCCGATGACGCCTGCGACGGGCGTCACCCACGCGGACGTGACGTGCGGTAGACGGCCGAGGCGATCGGCGCCGACGGTGAAGCCGATCGCGCCGAGCACCGCCACTCCGACGACGACCTGCAGCCAGGCCGCACTGACCTCGCGTACGACCACGGCACCCACGAGAGCGCCCGGCACGACACAGGCGCAGATGATGCCGGCGCGCCGCCAGTCGACGTCACGTCGCAACGTCAGGGTGAGCAGCAGGCCGGAAACGGTCGTCGTCGCGTTCGCGAGCAGGACGCCATGGGCGGCGCCCATGATGAGCGTCAGTGTCGGAGCCAGGACGAGCCCCATGCCCGAACCCGACAGGCGTTGGAGCACCGCGCCGACGAGGATCGCCGCGACGACGGCGGCGAGCATCGCGGCGGTGAACTCCATCCGCACATCCAAGCAGGTCGTCCCCCGCCGCCGTTCCTCTGGTCAGCGGGCCGCGTTGGTGGCCTGGGGCGGTCGGGAGGGTTTCACCCTCGCGTTTGGCCCGTGGGGCCGACGCGCGTCAGGATGGGGAACCGTGAAGACCGTCCTCGACGTCATGCGCCACCGGCGCGACAACTCGAGCCAGCCCCTGCGGCGTCACGACCACGCGCGCGTCACCGTCGTCCTCGAAGGCGGCAGTTCCCGCGCGGCCTACGGCGGCGGCATGGTGGCCGAGCTCGAGGCTCGCGACCTGCTCACGACCGTCGATGCGGTCTACGGCGCGTCGGCCGGAGCTCTCAACGGCGCCTGGCTGATCTGTGGCCGCGCCCGGGCCAATCTGCACGGCTGGTGGGCGCCGGAGAGCATGAATGCGACGATCCGCCCGTCGAACGCGCTGCGTCGCAAACCCGTCGTCGACACCGACGTCATCGTCTACGACCTGTACGAGAACGTCACGCCGATGGGGTTCGAGGAGATCCTCGCGAGCGATGTCGAGTACCACCCCATCGCCACCGACGCGGCGAGTGGCGACGCGGTCGACCTGGCGCCGATGATCCACGACAAGGCGAGCCTGCAGGACGCACTGCGCGCCACGGCGCGGCTGCCGGTTCTCGGCGGCGCACCCGTCGAGATCGACGGGCGACGTTTCATCGACGGCGGGATCGCTGAGAACATCCCCGTCGAGACAGCACTGGCCCAGGGCGCGACGCACGTGCTCGTGCTGCGCACCAAGGCGCCGTCGCTGGATCTGAGCCGCGACAAGGCGGTCGAGAAGCGACTCGTCGCGCGGTGGATGTCCCGTCACGCGCCCGGCGCGAGCGCGGCCTGGACGCGCCGCAACCTGCGCAAGCAGGAGCTCGAGCACCTCATGTCGCACGACGACCGGGTGACGCAGGTGGCGCCGCCCGCCGACGTCGCGCGCATCTCCGTCGTCGGCCGCGCTCAGGACGTGCAGCGACGTGCCGTCGAGGACGGTCAGCGCATCATGGCCGAGACCCTCGACGCCGCAGGGTTGTGATCGACGCCCGTACCCGTTGGGCGCTTTTGCCGATGTGGACGGGAATCGCGGGAGGGTCAGCGCCCGGCGCGCGAGTTCGATGAGAACCGGGCTGCACCGCCGCTGCGACGAGCGCCGCCGGAGCGTCCTGCCGCGCCCGAGCCACCCTGGCCACGCGCACCCGAACCACCACGCGAGCCACCCTGGCTCCGTGAACCCGAGCCACCGGAAGGACGCCCGCCCGCCCGGTTGCCGTCGCGACCACCGGTCGCAGCGCCGCCGGAGCGTCCGCTGCCCTGGTTGTCACGGCCGGCGCCGTCCTGACCGCCGCGGCCGCCGCTCTGAGCGCCTCGGCCGCCGGAGCGTCCGCCCTGGCCACGTCCGCCTTGACGCTGCTCGCCGCCGTCCTTCGGAGCCTTCTTGCGCGAGGGCTCCTGCACGGGTGCGGTGGGCAGTGCTGCGGCGACCTCGTCGGCGCTCATCGTGCGACGCTCACCGGGCGCGAGCTTCTCGAGCAGCGGGTGCGAGGCAGTGACGTTCGTCGTCGTTGCGTTGATCTTCGCCATGCGCAGCAGCGACTTCACGTCGCCGCGCTGATCCGGCGTCATGAGGGTGATGACGGTGCCCGCGGCGCCGGCGCGGGCGGTGCGGCCCGAGCGGTGCAGGTAGGCCTTGTGCTCGGTGGGCGGGTCGGCGTGGACGACGAGTGAGACGTCGTCGACGTGGATGCCGCGCGCGGCGATGTCGGTCGCGACGAGCGTCTCGACGGCGCCCGAGTGGAACGCGTCGAGGTTGCGCACGCGAGCGTTCTGCGACAGGTTGCCGTGCAGGTCGACGGCGGGAATGCCGCGGCCGGCGAGCTGCTTAGCGAGCTTCTTCGCGCCGTGCTTGGTGCGGGTGAACACGACCGTGCGTCCGGGTGCGGAGACGAGGTCGGTGAGCACGTCGATGCGCGAGTCGGAGTCGACGGCGAAGACGTGGTGCTCCATCGTCGCGACGGGCGACTGCGCCGAATCGGCCTGGTGCGTCACCGGGTTCGACAGGAACTTCTTGACGAGCACGTCGATGCCACCGTCGAGCGTCGCGGAGAACAGCAGGTGCTGCGCCTCGCGCGGCACCTTCGTCAGGATGCGTTTGACGCCGGGCAGGAAGCCCATGTCGGCCATGTGGTCGGCCTCGTCGAGAATGCAGACCTCGACGTCGGACAGGTCGCAGAAGCCCTGGCTCATGAGGTCTTCCAGACGCCCGGGGCACGCGATGAGGACGTCGACGCCCGCCTTGAGAGCCTTGACCTGCGGGTTCTGCCCGACGCCGCCGAAGACGGTCGTGTACGACAGCCCGGCCGCCGCGGCCAGCGGCTTGAGCGAGTCGGCGATCTGGTTGGCGAGCTCGCGCGTCGGCGCGAGGACGAGCGAGCGCGGGCGGTAGGCGTCGATCTCGTAGCGCGTCTCGTCGAGACGGGCGACGAGCGGCAGCAGGAACGCGAACGTCTTGCCCGAGCCGGTACGGCCGCGGCCGAGGACGTCGCGGCCCTTGAGCGAGTCGGGCAGCGTCGCGGCCTGGATGGGTGTCGGCGTGTCGATGCCGAGCTTGTCGAGGGTCTTGACGAGGACGGCGGGCACGCCGAGATCGGAGAACGAGGGCACAGATGACTCCTGGAGAGGTTGCATGGAAAGACGAACGATCGATGGTGAAAGCCCGCGCGGTGAATCCGCGCGTCGCAGGCGATCTCGCATCTCGACGATCGTCCGACTCTCATGCGCCACGCGTTCCCGAGATCGGAGGGCGTCGTTCGACGACGCGTGCTGCCCGGTTTGGCGCTGCCGCGCGCCGGGCGCACGACGAGCGCGGGGCGCTCCTACTCGAGGGGAGGCGCAGGGGCGAGTCGGCCACCTGCACGAAGCATCCAGTCTACGCGCAAAGGTTGCGAACCTTCACATGTCACTGTCACGGGCGTGGCATTCGTCGCATCATCGTGCTTGGCTGGAGGTCACCTATTCGCCCCTGGCGCCCGCCCCTCGCACCATGACGCTCGATGCATCACCCGAGCCGAGGACGCCTCCAGCACAAGGGATCTCTCATGGCAGCCATCCCCGTCGACGCGCCACGCGCCCTCGACGCCCATCGCCCGCTGAGCAAGACGTCGCTCGCCGTCGCGGGGTCGTCGACCGTCATCGAGTGGTACGACTTCACGCTGTACCTGTACCTGACGACGGTCATCTCGCGCGTCTTCTTCGGCGGCGGCACGAGCGGTACCGCATGGACGCTGCTGGTCTTCGCCGGCACCTACCTGATGCGCCCCGTCGGCGCCGCGTTCTTCGGCCATGTCGGCGACCGCATCGGGCGCAAGCCCGTCCTTCTCATCTCCATGGCCCTCATGACGTTGGCGATGCTCGCGACGGCCTGCCTGCCGACGTACGCCTCCATCGGGCCAATGGCGGGTTACCTGATGATCGCGCTGCGCGCCCTCATGGCGTTCAGCGTCGGCGGCGAGTACTCGGGCGTCATGACGTACCTCGTCGAGGGCTCCGAACCGCACCGCCGCGGCTTCGTCACGTCGCTGGCCTCCGCGGCGAGCGAGATCGGTGGCCTGCTGGCGGTCGGCCTCTCGGCGATTACGACGTCGTACTTCGTCGGTGACGACCTCGATTCCTGGGGCTGGCGCGTGCCGTTCTTCATCGGCGCGGCGATGGCTGCGACGACCCTGTTCATGCGCTCACGCATGGAGGAGTCGCCCGTGTTCGAAGAGGAATCCGAGGCGGACAAGTCGATGAACCCGCTCGTCGAGGTGCTCAAGACCGAGCCCGCCGCGGTGTGGCGTGGTTTCGCCATCTCGGCGCTCGGGTCGATCACGTACTACGTCGGCATCGGCTACGCGCCGACGTTCCTGCAGTCCGCAGGCAAGTTCAGCGAGTCCGACGCCCTGTGGCTCGGTACCGCGGCGGCGATCGCCGTCATCCTCGTGACGCCGCTGGCGGGCCTCGCCGCCGACCGCTTCGGCCGCCGTCCCATCCTGCTCATCTTCGGGGTGCTCGCGGCCGTGACGTCGCTGACGATGTTCCAGCTCATGGCGAACGGCTCGACGGGCGCGGCGCTCGCGGGCGCCCTCGTGCTCGCCGCCGTCGCGGGCGGGTGGAGCGCCGTGGCCGCGTCGGCCATCGCGGAGCAGTTCAAGTCGAAGGCCCGCATGTCGGGCATGGCGCTCGGATTCACGGCTCTTCACGAATGAGG